>DNGN01000089.1 GCA_003486225.1 Chloroflexota bacterium | reverse complement strand
TCTTTTCCAGGGTTTGTTGTCTTTGACTGAAAATTGTGTTGCCATGAAGTGTTCCTTACTTATTATTTCGGGTCATCCTTGAGGGCAAGGAGCACATCTCTTTGCCCTCAAGGATGATTGGATTGATTTCGATCGAGAATTATCCAGCCGTTGCAGAAAGGGAATTATTTGTCGTTTCATCCGCCTCGTAGGATCGTGCACTAGCTTCTTCGGGCATGAGCACCTCGGTAACACCGGTTCCCTTTTTGAACATCGTGTGCCGGTTGATATACACGATGACCACTGCTGCGATTGCGAAGATGAGGCTGTCCCAGGGCTGGGCATCGGGCCAGAGGGGGTTCATCATCTGGAAGTGATACAGGACAGAGATGAGCAGGCTGCCCTTAGAAGCATTGAATAAAGGGGTCAGGATCACAGCAATTGCGACAATACCAATGAAGTAGGGTCCAAAATCCCACGCGCTTTGGGGTGTGCCGCTGCCCAGAAAGGCCGGGATGTGCCAGATACCCCAAATGCACCCCAGGATCAAACCAGCCCAAAACGGAGAAAACTTTCGTTGTAAAAGAGGCTGTGCTAGACCACGCCAGCCAAATTCCTCAATGGGACCGATGAACAAGGCCATGGCCATTGCAGGTAAGGCCTGGTACCAGGGGGAAAATGGAAACGGTTGATTAAGCGATCCCTTCAAGGCTGCGCCAGAATAGACGATGAGTGGAATGCCCAGGATGATGAACAACCACCATGCACCTGGGGCTCGCCACAAGCTCAGACGCTGCAGGTATCTTCTCAGGCCTTTAAGGCCGTAGTGCCGCCAGATCAAAAATAATCCTGCAAATCCTGGGGAATACACCAGCAGGATGAATAGGGGATTGGTCATGCTGAGTTCCCCAAAAATCGCAACGATTTGATCGTAGAACAACATGAGCAAGGCTGATATTCCCCAGGTCAAGCCAAAGGTTATCGCCAGGAATGGGCCAAGAGTTTTTGTTTTCATAATGATTTCTCCTCGTGTTCAGAAGTGTTGGATATGAGGGTCAAAACCAGGCAAATTTGAACGTTTGACCAACGCTTAAAGGATAAAAGAAATAGCCATCAAACACATTGGTGAACTGGGGAGAAGTTTTTTGGTCAAGAGATGGGAAACCAACCTGGTCCCTTGACCAGGGGTGCTGTGGCCTCTCTCTGAATGATGAGATACAAACCGAATTTATACTTTCGCTGCTAATTCAAATAGGTTATGTTATTTGGCTCTGGGAATGCAACCAACAGGCACCAGGAATGCATCAAGAGGAGATTAGATCAACCTGGCTGGATCTTTTCAAAAATCTAATTTGGGCGATGTATTAAAGTAAGAGGGGAGACCATTGGCCTCCCGCTTTTCTCACAAACCGGATTGTTCCTATCTTCCTGTCCAGACTGGGGCTGTCCAGGCTGTGATCCCCTCACCTCCCGAGACATTGGAAGCAGTGGTCACACGGGCAAAATAGTAATGGGCGGTGTCTGAGGTCAGCGTAACATGCCATTCAACTTTGGTGGAATTGAAGGCCTGGCTTGCTACGACCTGTCCACCATCCGAGAGGATTTCAACCAAAGTAATATTATCGCCTGGCTCGCCATCCGGATCTTCAATACGGAGATGAGCCTCATGGCTGCCGGTAATCTTGGGTAAGGTTTCGCCCATCACGGCACCATCCAGGATGAACTCTATCCTGAGGTTCTTATCCATGGTGGCATAGCCCCGGCTGGCGCGCATGGCATCGATCAGGTTCTCAAGGGTCAGGCTTTTGGCGAGTAGAACCGTGCGGACTTCATAGCCTTGGATCCAATTGGGGGAATGGGTGTCCGAATTTGCCACTGGCATCACGTGCCAGCCATTGTCCAGGGCCATTACATAAGAGGCTTCGTAATCCAGCAGCTGGTAGGGCATTTCCCAGCTGCCTAAATTGTGCACTTCCAGCATTCCCATGGCAGCATCCCGGTCTTCATTCCAGTAGGCGAAATCATCGAAGTTATCACCGTAATCTGTGGGATGAACAAACAAGCCCACCCCGTTTTCCCTGTCTGCCAGCCAATCAAAAAACGCTGCTGGCACTTCCCAGCGAGAGAGTTTGCGCTGTGGCTGCAGGTTGGGATGTATACTCGGGAAATCTGCTACATTATAGACCGCTATTTCTCCATACCCGGGCATCCAGTATTCATATGCCGCCATAGCCACAAAGTCCTTTTTGGTGAAATCCTGAGCGGCTTGTAAAGAATCTTCCCATTCTTCCGGCGAGAGCATATAAGCATGATCTGTGGTCGCGAAGAAATCTGCCCCGCCGGCGATGGCGGAGGCATACGCATCTGTAGGTGTTCCCTCCCAGCCGTCGCTGTAGCTGGTGTGATTATGCAGATCACCAAAGAAAGGTTTGTAATTAGCTTTCTGACCTGCCTGAACCGGAGACGCCTGGCTCAAACTCAACCCAAGGATTAACGCAAACATTACTGATAGAACCAAAGAAAGATTTTTTTGCATGAGTTCCCTCCTCTATGCAGTGGTGAAGTGTTAAATACAAAATCTTCTGCTGAAAATGCGCTTAATTGTGGGTGAAATGGGTAAAAGATACTCCAAGTTTTTATCAGTATATATAAATTCGCTTTTCAAATCAATAAAATAATAATTAAATGGTCTTTCCTTAAAAGATGATCTAATCCGTAGGCTGTTTGAGGATGAACCACTAGGATGGGTTACCTTAAACGAAAATGATTCCAATCTGCAAAAGGATTAGAAATCGAGAAAGGAATGCACCTATGAGGTCTGTGTTTTTTATATTCTCTTGAACATGATTTTAGAGTTTAGGGATCTTGCGCACTTGTACTTGATGAGAGCTCGGAAAGCCGCTCCAGCAAGCGCTGGAGATAGCCATGTTCGACCATGGCGGCCCAGTGCCCGTCGCAAAACCGCTCGCCCCTCACAATATAGGTCAGCATGGTCCGAATTTGGGACAGGCTGGCAGCGGCAACCTGGTCTGGGTCTTCCAGCATGCGATAGGCTTGTGAGGGTTCGTAGTTGTAGTCGCACCACACATTTTTAGAGGCGACCGCAATAAAAGCTGTGACCGCCGGGTGGTAGATGGGATAGGGGAAGGAGAGCGGGTCAGTATTGATATACCATTTTTCCACCGGTTGAAAGCCTTCAGCGAACAGCCGGGGTAAAAATGCCAGCAGTTCTTCGATATCTGCTTTCGTGGGCAGGTTACCAGAGGAATGAGCGGGTTTTGTCATGAGGGCGAGCCTGATTGGCCTGATGTCTGGGGGGGCAGGGGAACCAGCTCTTCTGGACGGTTGAAATATTCCACGCGTGCTGTTTTCTGATCCGGGGATATGGTGACCTGGGATACGCCGGAGTAGTGGTAATCGTCCCATTGNNAAGGTCCACGATGTGAAAAAATGTGGCTTGTTCCAGCTCAAACAGGTCACCGCGGGTGGGGCCTTCTTCGATCCTGACAATATAACGCGTTTCCTGTGGTTGCTCCATATAGCTTTCCTCTGAGCTGATTATACTCCGGCAAATCGAAACCAATGGACATGATGATAGGTGAATTTCAGGGGATGTCCTGATCTGCTGGTTGTTTCTGAACAGGTTTTGTTGTATATTAATACTAAATATGTCCGAATTAGAATTTGGAGGGATGAAATGGAATTTGACCTGGTATTCGAAGGCGGTGGTGCCAAAGGCATGGTGTTTGTTGGTGCAATGGATGAATTTTTCAAGCGCGGCCACACGGCCGGACGCCTGATGGGCACGTCGGCGGGTGCCATTACGGCTGCGCTGACTGCTGCCGGGTATACCACTGAGGAAATGATGGCCGCCCTGGCTGAAAAAGATGAAAATGATAAGCCGGTATTTGCTGGTTTTATGGCCCCGCCGAGCGGATTCCCCGACGCGCTGATTTCCAATGGGGCCTTCAGCCGCCTGCTGAAGAATTTTGACGTGCCGCTTCTGCCTGATTTCATCGAGGAACCAATCGAACAGTTTGTATTGCGGTTCTTTTCTGAAAAGAACCCTGCCAACAGCCTGTTTTCGCTGGTGGAGCTGGGCGGCTGGTATTCAGCGGATAATTTTCTGACCTGGCTNNGGTGAGATGATGCTGGCGATCAATCACCGCACAGCACCGGACTGCCCGGTGGTCTGGGCAGTGCGCATGTCGATGAGCATTCCGATGCTGTGGCAGGAGGTCATCTGGCAGGAGGATTGGGGTACCTACCGCGGAAAGGATATCAGCGGGCATGCGATTGTGGATGGCGGTTTGCTCTCGAACTTCCCGATTGAATTATTTATCTCCAATTCGCGCATCATCACAGATCTGATGGGGCAGAAGAACCACGATAACGTGCTGGGGCTGCTGATCGATGAAAAGCTGCCCGTGCCTGGTGTAAAAGCCCAGGCTGAGACCACAAAAGGCGGCATCAAGGTCGGTGAACTGCAAACGGTCAAGCGGCTTGGCGCACTGGTCAGCACCGTCATGGGTGCGCATGATAAGGCGGTTATTTCGGCTTTTGAAGACCTGGTGGTGCGGCTGCCAGCCAAGGATTATGGTACGGTTGAGTTTGATATGACCGATGANNGCAGCCCCGATGACACCTGAGGAAATGGCCGATCAGGTGGCCGCGAGAATGCTGCAGTAGCCATATCAGACACGTAAGGTAAGAATTTGGAAAGCAGGAGGATCACCCTCCTGCTTTTTGATTATGGGGTGGTTCTTGAATCCTGTTTGTTTTCCTTTTTATGGCCTGGTCAACTGGACAGTAGGGAATTTGGCGGTTCGGACAGGTTGGAACTATTCAACGGTTTGTTGTCCGGATTGCCTTACCGGGATATTCTGGTATTGATGGTTCGTCCCGGATATCGGGGAAAAGAGGAGCATAAAATGAAGAATTCACAAGAAGTTATGACCTGGACATTTGCATTGATGGTTCTGCTTTCAGGCTGCAAGTTAAACAGCTATGTGCAAAAAGATTGGTTCCAAACCAAAACCAGCGGCGGTACCCACGCCACTTTTGAATTGTTCAGCGGGTTGGATCATACGAATTTCAATCTCAAGCAGGGGGACGACCTGACTGTTTATGTTGAATATTCCATTGAGAGCGGCAGCCTGGCATTCAGGCTGGTTTCGCAAGATGGGACGGTCTTGTGGCAGAGCGATAAACTCGACCAGTCTGGTTCAGTCACATTTGGATTACAGGTGCCAGAGTCCGGCATCTACAAAATCCAGTACATCGGTGTTCAAACCAAAGGGGGATTCGAGATCACCTGGGAGACCAGCCGGACGGCAGAAAAGGCTGAAGCTTAGATGACCAAGGACTTGGTATCGCTCGCGCAAGGGAAAGAGAGGGCTGAGAAGCCCTCTCTTGGTTTAATCAGCCCTCCCAGAGTGGTTGCAAGGCCTCTGTATGGATTGATCAAAGAGTAATCAATGTTAGTGGGGAAGAAATTTCCTCCCCACTAAAGGACATTCTTGTAAATTGGCTCTCAATTACTAATCTGGCCAGATGGTGAGCGCTGGACGCAGCTCTGTGGCATCGCCGTCGTCATCAAATATCTGCGCCCATACCCACCAGTAATCAGGGGGTATCGGACCGCCATAATCGGCCAGCCATGCTCCTGTTCCATCGGTCGTAACATACTGGGACCAGCCACCATCTTCATAGCCGAACCCCGCCCAGACAGTTCGACCAAATGGTTCAGGTGCTGTCCCCGCAAGATGCCCGTTGGTAAGGTCGAATACATCGAAGGTAAAACCTTCGACCACCAGTTCTTTTTTGGTGTTCCCATCTGTGACGACCAGACGGTCGTCAGGTTTCAGTTCCCAACCTTCTAAGTTTATCCAGGCAAAACCATTTACATCGGCGGTGGAGGTCAGCTCCCAATCTGCACCAATTATGCTTAAGGTCAGCGTGGATCCAGGAATGAAGTCCACAAAGTAGACCCAGTTTTCGCTAAGTGAAGCGACCATGCGTGGATCAGGCACCAGCAAATCCACCGAGGTGGCGTTTCCATTTTCATCGCGGATCTCGGCCTGGATGCCCATACCTATCTGCAGATCGAGCCCCACATCATCATAGTCTACCAGCCATTCGCCATCGACTGCGGTTACTTCTAGATCAGACCCATCCACAAACGAACCATCTGCGGAATTCCACACCCAGAGATGAACAACTTTGCCAGAATCAGCGATACCTGAAACCGTATTTTCTTCTTCATCCACAATCAAGATCGCCAGATTCTGAACGGTGTGTTTGCGGATAATTTTCCCATCTGTGAAGGTGACTCTATCTCGGGCGACTATTACACAACCTTCTGGAAAATCCCCATTGAAGAAATTTCCCCAGGACTCGCGCTCAAAAGTACATTCTGGTTTGTTTTTAACAGAAATCGTTATCACTGCTCCATCCGGCCAGTCTATCCCATCAAACCACTGGGCATCCGGAAAGATTGTGAAGCGTGGTTGGGGAATGTACCAGTCAACCGCGGTTGCATTGCCAAATTCATCACGAATCTCTGCGCGGCCGCCATCTCCTGGCATCAAGTCGTAGGTCCCTGTGAAATCCACGTTCCATTTACCTTTTGGATTCGCAATTACCATCTCCTCTTCCCCGGTGGCATGTGGCCACACATGTACTTCCGCCCCGGGATTGGCAGTACCTTTGATGATGTTATCCTCGGGATCTACCTTCGAGATCGACAGATCCTGTACCTCGTGCTCCCGGAATGTTTCGCCATCCTCAAAACGAACGATGTCGCCGACTGCCACATCACAGCCCTCCGGGAAGCCGCCGTTGAAAAAGCCGTCCGACGATACTCCCTCAGTGCTGCATTGCTCTTTGCCGTCCACTGTGATGGTCACAGGCACTCCATCCGGCCAATCATAACCGTCATACCATTCCCACTCCGGGAAGACTGTAAAGTGCGGATTGGGAACATACCAGTCCACGGCCGTGGCATTTCCTCCCTCAGTAATTACCCAGGAACGACCACCGGTGCCAAAAGTTATATCGCCTCCCAGGGAGGCGAGCCAGGTTCGATCACCAGCAACAGTCACCTCTACTGGAGGGTCTTCCTGTCCATGAATCCAAACCTGCAGTTGTGCCCCAACGTCCGCTGTTCCAGCCACGGTGTCCAATTTTACATCTACTGCGGTAATGGAAAGAGGCTGCACCTGATGGGTTGTGCTTGTACCGAATTCATCCGTCAGGGTGATTTTGTCACCGACCTGAAGATCATAATCCTCCCAGAATTCAAAGCGCACCCAGGTACGTGGATCTCCCCACGAGGTCACCTCCGAAATTCCCTCTTTAATGAAACCTTCAGGGGCATTATCGATTGTGAGATAAACGATTGCATCTTCAGGCCATTCCCAGCCCTCAACTGCGTTGTTTTCAGGAAAAGCAATCATCCATGGGTACTCAACTTGAGCTAAAGCGCTCCCGGTCGCCAGAAAACCAATTACTAGGATTACAAAAATTCGAGACGTATTTTTGTACAATCTCTTGTATTTGTGAATTGTTGAAATATTTGTGTCCATCTTATCCTCCTAGATATTTCATAGACACGAACAGCATTACATGGCAGTCCCATGCGCCGGCTAGGGTGGTTTAATTTAATGCGTTCAAGAAAATCCCCTCCGAAGCACCTCCTGTTGACTGAAAAATAAAAAAGCAATATCCATGTTTGATATTGCTTTCCAACCATGCCTGCCGAAACATCCCATTAAAAGAAAAGCGACTTGGACAAAGTCTCGGTGTTATGATGCCATTTTTGAGGCAAGATATTTATTTTCGTGAAATTTCCCACACTTAAGTGAATCTTACAACAAATTTGGAATAAATCAATATGGAAAATGTTTACAAAAGGATAATTTTTAATCTGAACTGACCGGTCCGATCAGTTCAGATTTTTATTCACCAAAGGAAATGCCCTGAGCCAGCGGCAGGTCGCTGGACCAGTTAATGGTGTTGGTCTGGCGGCGCATATACTGCTTCCAGGCATCCGAACCAGACTCACGGCCACCGCCGGTTTCCTTTTCCCCGCCAAAGGCTCCGCCGATCTCTGCGCCAGAGGTGCCGATATTGACATTGGCGATGCCGCAGTCTGAACCGGCTACCGAAAGGAAGCGCTCCGCTTTGCGCAGCGAGTCGGTGAAGATGGCACTCGAAAGGCCCTGGGGAACCCCATTGTGCAGGGCCATGGCGTCCTCAAGCTGCTCATAGGTGAGCAGATAGAGGATTGGGGCAAAAGTCTCGTGCATCACAACCTCAGTTTGGCCGGGCATTTTGATGATGGCGGGCTGGACGAAGTTCTGGCCCGCTTGCAACACTTTTCCGCCATACAGCAGCTTTCCACCTTCAGCCTGGGCCTGAGCCATGGCGTCCAGCATTGCTTCCACGGCAGTCCCGTTCACCAACGGCCCCATCAAGGTGGCATCATCCAGCGGGTCGCCGATGCGNNAGGATGGTGCGGCCGAAGCGGCGCGCAACCCGTTCGGAGACAATCCGGCCGACCCGGGTAGAGCCTGTGAAGGATATCAGCGGCAAACGCGGATCATCCAGCATCAGGCTGCCGACCTCATGGCCAGTGCCATTGAGCAGGTTAAAGATTCCCTGGATGCCGTGGTCGGCAGAGACCTGGTTGGCAATGTGCTGGATGGCGATGCTGGTCAGGGGAGTTAGCTCTGAGGGTTTCCAGACCACCGTGTCACCGCAGACAGCTGCCAGGGCTGCATTCCAGGACCAGACCGCCACCGGGAAGTTGAAAGCCGTGATCACCCCCACTGGGCCGAGGGGGTGCCACTGCTCGAACATGCGGTGGCTGGGGCGCTCTGAATGCATGCTCAGCCCATACAGCTGGCGCGAGAGACCAACGGCAAAGTCACAGATGTCGATCATTTCCTGAACCTCACCGTGCCCTTCAGCCCGGATCTTGCCCATTTCCAGGCTGACCAGGTCGCCGAGGGGTTCTTTATGTTCCCGCAGCGCATCTGCAAGATCACGGATGACCAGCCCTCGCTTCGGGGCGGGTACTTCGCGCCACGCGAGGAAATTTGTTTGTGCCGCTTCAATCACTTGCGGGTAAATCTGCGGGCTGGCTGCGATCACGCTGGCAATCCGCTCACCTGTAGCCGGGTTATAGGAAATGATCTCTTTGCCTTTGGGATCTTGCACCCAATTATCTGGTCCGGTAGAAACTCCCGGGTTGATATCTTTAATGTGTAATTTTTCCAATAATGCCGAAAAAGACATTTAGAACCTCCAAATAAATAAGATAATTATGACCAATATTATAACAATTATTTTGCAGGGAAACCAAATTTTTAAGTTTTGCCGCAGGTTGAGTTTAGGTTCAGCCGCAATAGATGGGAAGGAAGTCCGGCAGGTGGAGCATTACCACAAGCCCGGGATCAGCGCTTTTCGGTTTTGCGGGTATTCCGGGAAGTTTTCCAGGTACCAGGAATGGTGGGCCTGCGCTCTTGGGGCCAGGTTGACAAAGGTCCAGATGGCGAAACACAAACCCGGAAGTGACCAGGTGGCGATTGCCCAGCCAATCCATTCGATGATCTCACCAAAATAGTTGGGGCAGGAAATCCAGCGGTAGAGCATTCCGAAGGGGATTTTGTAGCCTTTTTCGCCGGTATGGCGCAGTTTGTGCAGCACATCGTCTGCCCAGCGGTTGATGACAAACCCCGTGATGAAAACGATCAAACCAATGGCAAAGTGCGGGCTCCATAACCAATTCATGGGGTAGCCGTTGGAATGGCTGAAGAGAAAATATCCATTGAGATACCCGTTGACCAGGTTGAACAAGAAGGCCATCAACATCACCCCCAGGGGCATTCTTTTTTGTCCGTCCGAGATCATAAAAGGGTAGATAAAAGCTCTATGCAGGTAGTGAGCTTGCCACATGAGGAGAAAGATCACCGCCACTAGATTTTTAGGGGCTGAGCCCACCAGGAAAAAAACCAGCATCAGGATGGGTGAGGGGGCTTCCATCAGCAGCCAGCTGAGACGGTTGGATATCAGCGGCCCCCACCCCGAGCGTATGTGTCTGCCATAGGGCGCGCTGACAAAGAATAAGGTGACGAACACGATCCCGGATAGTGCAAAGCTGATCACCAAGGTGGTATTGTAAAGATTTGTTGCGGTCAAATGGCACTCTCCTGGTGGATGAATTTCACTATTACCTGTGGTTTAGATAGCCGTGCTCTGCAAACCACTGCATGGTGTCAAAAATCGTGTCATTAAAAGGCCTGGGCTGGTAGTTGAGTTGTTGGCTGGCTTTAGAATGGTCGATTACCCGGTTGCTTTTCAGGGCCATGATCGTGGCCCTGGTGAAAATATTTTTCTGATGAGTTATGGCCGCATAAGCAGCGCTGATCGGTATTCCTGCAGCAGCCAGCCAGAGTGGNNATGCCGTGCTGGCTGGCGAGGATGGCGGCAGAGGCCACATCCCGCGCATCGACCCAATTAAAACCGGCCGTGATCAAGGCTGGCAGGCGGCCCTGGGCCAGGAGCAGTAAAGCCCTGCCCAGGTAGGAGGGTTCATAATCAAATGGACCAATGATACCGGTAGGGTTGAGGATGACTGCATCCAATCCTTGTTGCAAGCCTTTGAGAATTTCCTGTTCGCCAGCCGCCTTAGACCGGTCGTAGGGCGGATACTTGGCCGCAGTAGCCCGTGGTCTTGTTTCGTTCACCGGGAGGTCCAGAGGCTCTTGCTCCAGGGCATGGATGGAGCTGAAATGCACCAAACGCCTCACCTTTGCCTGGAGGCAGGCCTGGACCACATTGCGTGTACCGATGATATTGACCTGTTTCATGTGTTCCCAGGAATTCATCCTGAGGGAAATCGCGCCTGCCAGATGAAAAACCACCTCGGCACCGGAAAAAGCTTCCACCAGCGAGGGTAATGAGCGCACATCGCCGGCAGATATCTCAACATCTAATCCATCCAGCGGCTGAATATTGTTATGCACCAGGGCGCGCACCTTTTGGCCTTGCGCTAAAAGGGCTCGGGTAAGGTTGCTGCCAATTAATCCAGATGCACCAGTTACAACGTTCATGCGATGCTCCGATTTCGGAGGGTTTAACTTCGAATGCAGTAACACCAGATATAATCGAAGGTTTCTCAAAGCACTAATTTCGATCTCCCCAAAATTTCCTGCTTACTTTTGGCATCTTTATTGCAAGTACCATTCTATAATCAATTATCCGTAAAGTAGATTGAATTGGATGTAATGTATGTGGTCTCTAACTATTCGGACATCTCATCAAAAAGTTGTTGAGTACCATCCCAAACCAGGAGTTACCAAAATTGGTCGGACTTCTGAAAACAACATTGCCTTAAAGGACGAGGCGGTTTCACGCTACCATGCGGAAATCATCTTTGATGCTCGCAAGAAATCTCTGACACTCAAGGATTTGGGCAGCACGAACGGGACATTCCTGAATGGCAGGAAGATTACCATTGCGAATCTAAAAGCAGAAGATCAGGTGCGCATCGGCCAAAGCCTGATCTCGATCAAATTGGCTGACACCCAACTGCTAGATAGCCAGGAAAACATCGTGACCTTTACTCCAGAACT
>DNGN01000163.1 GCA_003486225.1 Chloroflexota bacterium | reverse complement strand
TTTTCGGACCCCGACCACCAGCCCCGAAAACAGAAGATAAACCAGCGCCACACCCAGAGCCAGCCCACCGATCATGGTCCATTCCGGATCACAGCTGCCTACATACATGATGGCACCTGATTCTTCCGGACAGCCACCTGCGCCTATCAGGTCACTACTGAAATAATCATCTTCAGTCATACCACATTGTTCAAGCAGCAGCTGTTCATCGACTTCAATCCCATCCCAACACAAGATCAAATTTTGTGACCCCCACCAAACCGTGCCTGCCAGCAGCAATACCCCCACCAATACCCATATCAACATTCCTTTTTTCATTTCCTGTCTCCGTTTGAGAAGTGGTTGTCATTGAGGTATTTTATCTCTATTTTGATAAAAAAAGGCAAAATAACGATTTAACTGGAATAGCCGCTCTCACAGATCTTAACCAGATATGAACATGGGGGGATACAGCCAACATACACCGCTCTCAGGCAGGATTTCCCACAAAAGTGTTTTTCCTTATCTAATCAATTTTTACACCCTATCACCTGAAAGGGTCTTGCCAGCAGACAATCTGTGGCTAGATCCGAGTGCTGATGCCCACTGCTCTGCCAAACCTGGGCAAATTATTGAAAATAAATTGCAAAATTTGGTCAAATTATCACAAATCCATATTAAAAAGCTGGTTATTCGAACTTCTCAAGAATAATTCATATATAATGATTTTATTGGTAGCATCAGTTAGTTTGATTTAAAGGATAATTGCCGACATCAACTATTGTGGGATACAACAAGCCGTCCATTTGTAATTTAAATTACATGTCAACCTACAGCAAAAAGGTTTGAACTATTACAATGTGGTCACTCATGATCCGATCTCCCGAATCAGAATTGCGGGAGTATCCATTGAAGCAAGGCATTAACACACTTGGGCGTAGTCCAGAGGCAGATATTTATATTGAGGACGATTCTGCTTCTCGCTATCACTCTCAGATCACATTCAACGCGGCAAATAACCACCTGGAAATCAAAGATTTAAAAAGCACCAACGGCACCTTTGTCAATGGAAAGCCGATTATTGATCCCCTGGTCCTGAATCATAAAGACCAGATTCGGGTTGGCCGCCACCTGCTGACAGTGATCTCAAACCAGGAGAGGAAATCAACCCGCACCCTCAGCAACCAGACCAAATCGGTCGTGACCGGCGACCTGATGATTTCGTCGATCGACAGTTATGCCATCCTGCTGCATGATATTGGTCGGCAGCTGGTCAATATCCCAGAATTAGACAAAGCATTCGCCACAATCTCCAAAACCATCAAACAGATGGTCGGGGCTGAGGATGCCCTGATCGTACTCTCCGACCAGGCGGATTTGCTTATCCGCTACGATATCCCACCGGAAATCTTAAAAGAAGTCATCGAACAAAATTCAGCCACCATTTTCACCATCCAAAAAACCTCCATCGAAACAGAAGAAAATCCTCTCCCGCATTCGATGCTGCTGGTGCCTGTGACCATCGAGAACAGTGTGGCTGGCCTCATCTGGGCCACCAAGCGCAGCGATCCATTTGGTTTTTCCTATGAAAGTGATTTGCAGCTTGTGATTGCTGTCAGCCACCAGGTTGGGCTCACCATCCAACGCAACCGGGTTGAACAAGAGCTGCTACACAATGCCTACCATGATGCACTGACCGGACTGTCAAACCGGGCGCTCTTCACCGATCGACTGCGGCAGTCTTTTGCGCGGGCAGATCGCAATAAGGACTATAAATTCGCAGTGCTCTTCATGGACATTGACAACTTTAAAGTGATTAATGACAGCCTGGGGCATGCAGCTGGAGACAAACTGCTGATCAGCATTGCGCAGAGATTAGTGGAAAACCTGCGGGAGCTGGATGCCATCTCCCGATTAAATACCATTGCTCGCTTCGGCGGGGATGAATTCGCCATTTTACTGGACGACATCCTGGATGAAAGGTCTGCCTTGCTGGTCGCCAACCGGCTGCACGAGCTCTTATCCGAGCCCTTTAAGATCCAGGGGAAATCAGTGTATGTCACCAATAGTATCGGCATCACGCTGAGCACATTGGGCTACAGCCAGCCCGAAGATATGCTGCGTGACGCAGATATCGCGATGTACCGCGCCAAAGAATTGGGGAAATCTCGCGTAGAGATCTATGATAATGTGATGCACAATATCCTGATCAACCGCCTGTCGCTGGAAACCGATCTGCGGCGCGGTATGAAATCGGGGGAATTCAAACTCTACTACCAGCCGATCATATCGCTTGATACCGGCAAAATTGTCGGATTGGAAGGGCTCCTGCGCTGGCTATCAAAAGAGCGTGGTCTGATGTATCCGGGAGAATTTTTGTTCGCCCTGGATACTACCGGTCTGCTCAACACGCTGGACGAATGGGTGCTGAGCGAAGCATTTCGGGATGCCGAAAAGATCCATAAGCTGTTCCCCTCCGACCCTCCCATCTACCTTTCGGTCAATATTTCCACGCATATGATCCGCAATCCAGGGCTGGATGAAACCTTAAAAAATCATCTCCAAAAAAGCAAGCTTAATCCCCGCTCGATCAAGATAGAAATCACGGAACGCGCCGGGATCGATAACAATCCGAACACCCTGGAAATGCTGAAAAACATCCGGGAACAGGGCATCGGCATTCTTCTGGACGACTTCGGCACCGGCTATTCCACCCTGTCGTATTTATTGCAGTTCCCGGTCGAAGCTCTAAAGATCGACCAGTCGTTTACCCACATGCTCACCAAGAACATGGATGGCTACAAGATCATCGAGACCCTCAAAGCGCTCTCTTCTCACCTGGGGATCCAATTAATTGCAGAGGGGATTGAAACAAAAGAACAGATGGAAGTTCTGCAAGAACTCAGATGTGATTTCGGACAGGGCTACTTATTCTCAAAAGCCGTTGAGCTGGAAAAAGNNTCGTCCGTCTCCTTCATAATTAACAGGATACATTTGTGGATACCCATCCCCATCAGGGCAAACAAGCAGCGGCTAACCAACTGCCGCCCGATACCCTGGCGGCGGTATGCATCGGAAACAACCAGGTGAGATAGGTATCCCAAGCGGCCATCCTGGCTGCACAGTACGGCGCCAACCAGATTAGAACCGTCCAAGGCGACATAACTCAACCCTGTATTGCGTTCTAATAATTTCTTGATGCAATCCAGCGAATCGACCTTGCTGAGCACAATCGCATCCGAAGTTTTCCAGAGCGATAACACCGCATCATAATCTTCAATCCCCATCTGCCTGACCAGGTATCCCATGCAAACCTCCTCACCTAGCATGATCCCACACTCAGTATACTTTTATTATTGGTTAGATTCAATTGGGAATTCCTGGCCGAAGAAATCGAGCAGCCAGTTGTTTACCTTTTCTGCCGCATCGTGCTGAACCCAATGGGTGGCTTCGGGAACCCATTCCAGCCTGCCTGCGAGACAAAAGGCCAGGCTCTCTTCCGCCATCACAGACTCAAGTGCGCCATCATTTTTGCCCCAGATAATCAGCACAGGAACCTGGACTTTTGTGCTGGGAATTTTGCCGCCGATCCAGCGTTTGGTGGCCCGGTACCAGTTGATCATTCCCGTCCAGGTGCGCGGCTGGCTCCAGGCCTGCTGATAGCAGGCAAGGTCCTGCGCAATAAAAGAACCGGGAAGCCCACCCTTTTCCAACATACGCAGGGCACGCTTGTGCCGCCGGCTGCTCAAAATCAGCTCTGGCAGCCAGGGCAGTTGAAAAAAGTAGACATACCAGCTCTTGCGCCGCTGAATACGGTTATGCAGGATATTTTGAACCATGACATAGGGATGGGGGACATTTAAGACCGCCAGCCGGCTGACCCTCTCAGGGTAGTGCATGGCCACCCACCAGGCAACCATTGCGCCCCAATCGTGCCCGGCAAGCTGGACCTGCTCCAAACCGAGGGCATCGATCAAAGCGATCACATCACGCGCCAGCAAGTCGATATCGTAATTACGCGGACCTCTGGGCTTATCACTCAGGTGATAGCCTCGCTGATCGGGCACGATCACCCGGTAGCCAGCTGCTGCCAAGGCGGGAATCTGGCTACGCCACCCGTACCAAAATTCGGGGAAGCCGTGCAGCAGGAGGATGGGTTCACCGCCAGCCGGACCGGCAGTCTTGTAATGGAGACGAACCTGGTTTACATCCAAATAATTGGAAGCATATTGATTAACCATCGAGCCAACTCTCCTCACGGCTGCCTGGCAGTTACAGCCAATTTCGGTCTATCGATAGGAAATTTATACCACACAGATAAAATATTTTCGGTTATAATAATCTCTTGATTAGAAAAGGAATCGAAAAATGACCAAAAAATACCTACTCACTCTTGTTTTCACCGTGATCTTTGCCAGCCTGTTACTGGTAGCCTGCGGCGGAAACGCAGCTGAACCAGCTGAACCAACCCTCTCCCAAGAGGAACAAATCAACCAAATCTATACTCAGGCAGCTGAAACACTTCAGGCTGAAATCGCTTTAACTGAAGCGGCTCAACCGGAACCGACCAACACACCACAAAACACGCCGACTTCTGTTGTCCTGGCCACCAACACCCCGTTGGCCCAGGAATCACCCTCCCCATTCCCAACCCTACCGGCACTTCCGTCACCGACCCCACAGCCCACCAAGCCTGCAACCGCTGGCGGACGTCCCTGCCTGCGAGCAGAATTACTTTTTGAAAGTCCCAAAGATGGGGTTGCCCTTCAGCCCGGGCAGAGTTTTGTTAAACATTGGAATTTTGCCAACTCCGGTGACTGCACCTGGACGGAGAATTTTTCCCTGGTGCTTGTGGGGGGACCCAATTTTACCGACTCCGGTTTGCTATCTTTACCCGATTACAGCAACATGACATCCGATGGCATCCCGAACGGTGGTAAACTGGAGGTCTCGGTCAGCATGCAAGCCCCTGCAACTCCCGGCCGCTATAAGAGCATCTGGATGCTGCGCGATGACAATGGACAATTATTTGGCGTTGGTGCGCTCGGCGATGAGATTTTCTGGGTGGAGATCGTTGTCCGCAATTAATTTGATTGCGAACATACAACATTGAGACCTGCGCCCTCCCAAAATGGGAGGGCGTTTTCTTTACACTTATTAAGCTTGAAACCCGTTTTTGTTTTATTTGATTTACAATGACCGCATGGACCCCAATTACCACCGCGCGGCAGCCATCTTTGGACGTTTCCGGCGTGCCCTGCTGACCGACGACCAACCGGCTGCCGACCAGTTATGGGCTAACGCCAGCCAACTGGCCCCCCTGGTGCGGGAAGAATTTCAAGACGACCTAATGGATTACGAGATCTTCCTGCTGGCAGGGGTATTGGCCAACCTGCGCCAGATCCAGGTGCTGAAAGCGCGGGTGAGGCAATTGTCGGAAAAGATCGACATTCACTCCAGGGTCAATTCGTCCAAGTCCTCATCACCCTGATCAACTTCGGCGTAAAAATCATACTGTTGAGGAGTTTCTTCCAGAGCCTTGATGCCAGGCAAACTTACCACCCCGATGAACAGCGCAAGGCCAGCCAGGACCTTATATCCCAACCCCATGTCCTGATACCGCAGCTTTTTTTTCAATTCTTTTTCAATCCCAATAAAAAATATCACCGCGAGATAGGCAAAACCGCTGATGACAGCCAGGATCAGCAGGATCCTGCGGTCATGCTGATCCAGCCCCCATGAAATCCAATCCTCCAGGAAGAAATACAGCACAATCGCAATGGGGATCGCCCCGATGACACCGGAGGTAAACGCAGCTGTGTAAAGAATTTTTTTTATCTGGGCTTCATTGAAATGGCGCGGTATCAGCCGGACCCCCAGATAAGCTGAGGAGGACAGCAAAACAACCGCCCCAAAGAGCATGAGTGCGGTTCGATTCTCAAGGATGTTTTTTACCGTTTCCATCCGGGCACTCCCCAACATTAAAATTTCAGCCGCCTTTTTACTTCTCAGCGTACACCCACAGCTGCGCCCCATCCGTGACCAGTTCCACCGAACCGTTCAGGTCGGTGCGCAAAACGGTAGTGCCACCCAGGGCTTGAAGGGTTTCCTNNCTCTCACCGCCATGCGCCAGCAGCAAAGCAGAGAGCGGGTGGTGGAAGGCTTTGCCCTGTGGGGACTGCCAAAATTCCTGCATCCCAGCCAGCGGCAGGAGGAAGTTAAATTCGCGCCAGGAGAGCAGCAGCACGGCTCCTTCCTGGCTAAAGCCCAGGGCTTGCAGTTCCACCCCGCTGCCCAGGTCCAGCACCTGCCCCGGCAGGATCTCCCCAGTCGCGATCTGCTCCTGCTGCAGCCAGGCGTGCAGCTGGCGCGCAGGCCGAGAGGCTTGCGGCTCTCCTGCCCACCATACCTGAGCAGGCAGATAGCGAGGCAGCACCGCCGGTAAAGCGTTGATCTGATCGGAACGCGTCCCCCCCACCACCAATACATCCAATTGCCGTTGGAATAAAGGCAGCCAGCGCCCTAACCCTTCCGACAAACGCGAGGCACTCTGCCCACCCCCGATCAGCACAAAACGCCCTTCAGGTGTTTGGATCAACACCGCCTCCCCACCCCCTACGTCCAGCACCTTCAAATGGAGATCACCGTCCGGACGGGAGAGCACGGCCTGCCAGACCAGCACCACCGCCAGTGACAAGACAGCCAGCACCAGTACCGGACGCAGGTTGCGACGCAGCATTTCCCTGAACGGCTGCCAATAGACTGTCAGCAGTCCCAGCAGCAGGTAAAAGCCAGCCGCCATCCACGGGTTAACCTGGCCCAGCAGGCGCACTCCACCATCCCAGCTGGCAAACCACTCCACCACNNAAATGCGGCCCCAGTCAGAACTGCCAACCCACCCAGCACCATCACCGGCGGCTGAGCTGGCAGAATGGCGACATTGGCGGGTAAAGAAACCAGCGACAGCCGCCCAAAATGAGTAATAATCAGCGGCAGGGTGGTTAGCTGGGCTGCCAGGGTCAGCAGGAGATAATCACTGACCGGCCCGGTCAGCCGCCGGGCGGTCTCTGGAGAAAGCTTTCCGGCCAGCCAGCTCTCAAAAGACTGCTCCCAGGGACCCGCATACAAAATCAAGCCGAGGGTCGCGGCAAAAGAGAGCTGAAAACCGATGTCCCAGAGCAGCATAGGGTTGAACAGCAGCATCACTCCCGCAGTGAGGGCAAGGCTGTTGAGGCCGTGCTGCTGGCGTCCGACCTGCCGGGCAAATAGGGACAAGCCGCCCATGACCGCCGCCCGTACCACCGCCGCGTCTCCACCGACCATAATCGTGTACAGGCTGATGGCAATCAGGGCTGCCACAGCCCCCCGCCGCGGGCCCAGCACCCGGCCAAAGAAAATCGATATAAAACTCGCCACGATGGTGATATTAAATCCAGAGATCGCGATTACATGCGTGGTACCGGTATCCTTGAAGGCCTGGTCCACATCCTGGGGGATACCACTCTCCACACCCANNCTAAAGGCATAAACTGCCTGCAAAAAGCGGTTGCCGGCATGCTGCTCCAGCAGCGAAGCAGACGCATAGGGCATATAACTGAATACCCCCTGACGGGCAAGGTAAGCCTTATACGAAAAATCTTCCCCCTCAGGCGGGTTATGCAACTCGCCACGCATGCGCAGCCGGTCTCCATACTGCCACTGCCCGCCAGTGGGCAGATAGGCTAGCAATTGGCCCCCCACTGCCTTGCGGCTGCCGTTTGGCATCACGATCTGCTCGGCGGTCAGCACCAGCTGGATGTGGCTGTCGCGCACATCTGGCGGCTCGTTGATCAGCGCCACGACTTCCACCGAGCGGCCGGAATCGTTGTACCAGGCCAAGTCTGCTTCTGAAAATGTGGGCTGGGCCACCTGGTAGCGCGCCGCCCCTAAAAACAAGCTGATCAAACACAGCACCACCAGTACGCTGTTCGCCAGTTGCGGCTGCCCTTCTGTGGGTTGCGCACCTGGCCTCGCACTGCGGCTCAAGCCAGGCAGGCGGAAACGCAGGCTGCCAGCCAACCGGCTAAATAGGGCTGCCAGCCAGTCTAATACCGGGGAAAGCACCAGCAGCAGCAGGCCCAGCGCGGCCAGCGCCAGCCAAAGCGCAAGCGGTTGAATTAAGAACGACGCCAGCCATATTCCGGCGCTAAAACTGAGAGAGAGTGCCAGCAACGGCAGTATCCTGAACCCCTGGTTGGCTTGCATACTAAAATTATAGCAGGCTCACCCTAAAACACCAAAAGTATGACCTCCCTACCCGGGTACTGCCCCAAATGGGTGATTGTTCATCCAGGCCTTTGGTGGCATAAATTAAGTACTGATTCTCATATTCCCTTAATCGAATTTTGGAACTGCCGCTCACTGCCCACCGTTAAATGAGTACCATACAGGAGTATGGAGAAGAAGGAGCGCTAAAATGAGACAGGTACGAGAAACACGAAAATTCAGCTGGTTGGAGATTTTTGCAGGCCTGATGCTGGTGCTGGTGATCGTTGTTAATGCCATGTGATCCTACCGATCCGAGCAGCCCGCCAGACCATCGATCCAAAATGCTAAAATCTGACCGCAGCCCCGCAGGTTTTCAAACGCCAGGAGACCAGCGCGGGCAGGTCAGGTCCTGCTGACCATCCTGCCCCACCTCGGCAAGACAGCCGATTGCCAGGGCACCTCTGCCCCCGCCTGAATAAAACCGATCTGGCTGTGCGCCAGCCGGAGATACCCTGCTATGCCAGATAATCCGGCTTGTTCGCTGGCAATCTTCCAGCGGCAAAACCTGTTGGGATCACCACCCCTGTGCAAGGCTGCCGATTAACCGGCCTAGGATTTCTATCCCGCTTCCTGAAGGCGGATCCAGGTTAAAGCAAAAGCGCCCGCTGAACAACCCGGGCGCGTTTTAATTAAAAAGAAAAAGCCTCTTGGCAATGACCTACTCTCC
>DNGN01000064.1 GCA_003486225.1 Chloroflexota bacterium | reverse complement strand
TCGAGGGCGTGTTCCATATCAATAAAAGCAGCGATGCCCCCCATTTTTTGAGCTTCCGCCACAATATGCTGGCAGATGGTTGTTTTTCCGGAAGATTCGGGGCCAAAGATTTCAGTCACCCGGCCGCGCGGGATCCCGCCAATTCCCAGCGCCAGATCCAGTGACAGTGAGCCAGTAGGGATGGCCGCCACGTGCAGGCTATGAGCCTCTCCCAACCGCAATATCGATCCGTCCCCAAATCGTTTGGTAATATCCTTCAAAGCATTTTCAAGTGCTTTGTTTTTAGCATCATTCATGTGCCATATTCCTTTCGACGCACAATTGTTCTCTGGTGGATTCTAATCGATTCTGAAAAATTGTGAGGAATCCGATGTTGGGGTTCCATTCGGATGAATTGTTTGACTTCAGGGGTGCCTGGGGTCTGATTCTATAGCAAGACCAATGATAATCGTTTATAGTTAAGCCGTTTGGATTGGAACCATCAAGCCTTCAGGGCTGAACCCTGGGGGCTGAAACAATGGAGGAAACAAGTGGATTTGCGAAACGAAGCTTTGGAATACCACCGCCAGGGTGGGAAACCGGGAAAAATATCGATCCAGCCGACCAAGCCGCTCGAATCACAACGCGACCTGGCACTGGCCTATTCACCGGGTGTGGCTGAACCTGTTCTGGAGATAGACAAGGACCCAGCCAAAGCCTTTGAATATACCTCGCGTGGCAACCTGGTGGGAGTGGTTTCGAATGGTACGGCAATCTTAGGGTTGGGCAACCGTGGTGCTCTGGCATCCAAACCCGTCATGGAAGGCAAAGCCGTGCTGTTTAAGAAGTTTGCGGATATTGATGTTTTTGATATTGAGGTCGACAGTCAAGACCCTGAAGAGGTCATCCGGGTAGTGCGGGCGATCGCCCCTACTTTCGGAGGCATCAATCTGGAGGATATCAAAGCGCCCGAATGTTTTTACATCGAACAGCAGCTAAAAGAGATGCTCGATATCCCTGTCTTCCATGATGACCAGCATGGCACAGCCATAATCACCGCCGCTGGCTTGCTGAACGCCCTTGAGCTGGTTGAAAAAGAGATTGCAGACATAAAATTGGTGGTCTCAGGGGCTGGGGCAGCCGGTCTATCCTGTGTGCGCATGGCCATGATGATGGGCGTTCGCAAGGAGAATATCACCCTCAGCGATTATTATGGCGTGGTATACCGGGGAAGGACTGAAGGGATGAATCCTTTCCTGGAGGAATTTGCCCAGGATACCCTGGCTCGAACTCTGGATGACATCATCGGCGGGGCAGATGTTTTTTACGGCCTGTCGGTTGGCGGCATCCTGAAGCCCGAGATGGTTCAGAAAATGGCCAAGGACCCGATCATTTTTGCCATGGCAAACCCAACCCCGGAGATTGATTACGACCTGGCCAAACAAGTCCGGCCGGATGCGATTGTAGCCACAGGCCGCTCGGATTTCCCCAACCAGGTGAACAATGTTCTGGGCTTCCCTTTCATATTCCGCGGCGCGCTGGATGTGAATGCCAGCGCGATTAATGATGAGATGAAAATGGCAGCCGCCAGGTCTCTGGCAAGTCTGGCCAAGGAAGATGTGCCAGATAGCGTGCTGAAAGCCTATGGTCTGGAGGCTTTGAAGTTTGGGCGGGAATATATCATTCCCAAGCCGCTGGATACGCGCGTCCTGCTGTGGGAAGCCCCGGCTGTGGCCGAGGCAGCCATGCGCAGCGGTGTGGCACGCCGCATGATCGATTTGGAGAAATACCGCGAGCAGTTAGCGCTGCGCCAGGGCAAAGGGCAGCAGGTCAGGCATTATATCCTAAATCAGGCTAAAGCCATCGCCAAAAAGAAGCGGCTTGTCTTTGCAGAAGGGGAAGAAGATAAAATTATCCGCGCCGCGGAGCAAATCCACATGGAAGGCATTGGAAAGCCGATCCTGCTTGGACGGCCTGAAGTGATCCGGGAACGCGCCGAAAACCTGGGCGTTTCCTGCCACGCAGATTTGATCGACCCGCGCACCGATGATCAGCTGGAAGTGTATATCCAGGAATTTTACGCCCTGCGCCAGCGAAAAGGAGTCACCCCGGGTTTGGCGCGCAAGCACCTGCGGGACCCCAATATTTTTGGCTCCATGATGGTCAAAATGGGGGATGCGGATGCTTTCATCTCGGGATTGACCTATGAGTATCCTGAGGTCATCCGGCCGGCGCTGCAGATCCACCACACTGCGGAAGGTAACCGGATTGCCGCCGGCGTGTACATCATGATTGTAAAAGAACGCGTGTATTTGTTCACCGATGCCACGGTCAATATTGATCCCTCTGCGGAGGATTTGGCGGAGATCGCCAGCCTGGCGGCCACTTTTGCGCAAAAGCTTGGGCTGACACCCCGGGTGGCGATGTTGTCCTTTTCGAATTTCGGCAGCACCAAACATCCTTTGTCCGTCCGGGTCCGCCGGGCCGCGGAGAAACTCAAGGCGCTGGATGCCGATCTGATCGTGGACGGCGAAATGCAGGCCGATAC
>DNGN01000162.1 GCA_003486225.1 Chloroflexota bacterium | reverse complement strand
GGTGGACACGCCCCCACAACCAGGGATGTACTGGAGGCACGGCCGTGGCCCAGGCTTCCACATAACCTGCCAGCGTGTTGTCTGGGGCGTAAACCAGGAGGACGTCCTCGGCGGGGTCGAAACCCGGGGATATCCAATCCTGGCGCAGGTCTTCTACGTCGATAAGCTCGTCCTGCCCGATAATGGTCTGTGACCACAGGTTCCCAATTTCGAGGCAGGCTTCTGCGTCTTCCAGGGTTCCTGCGCGGACGGAAAATTCTTCGGGTATATCTAATTCGATATATTCTTGCAGCTTGGTTATCATGATACTTTCCTTAGTTTGGTTCAGCTTCCGGTTCAACACCGGCACGCAACTCTTTCTCATAGGTGACGTATTCAGCCCCAACGCGCATCCCGGCTCTTTTATACAGGCGGGTTGCGCCGGTCTGGCTGGCGGCATCCACACCCAGGTTTATGACTCTGTCACCACGTTTGTAAAATTCGCCAAAGGAATGATTCAGCAGGGCCAGTCCCAAACCGCGTTTGCGCCACGGTAGGCGGACACCCAGTGTTCCGACCCAGGCATTGTCCATGCGATACTTGCACAGGCAATATCCGGCGATCTGATCACCATGCCCGTTCCGGGCAGCTTCCCAGGCGATGTACCACATGGAAGTGTCGTTCGTCTCGGGGTTCATGCGGTGCTGCCAATCTTCATAAGGGCTTGGCGTGTGCCCCCAATGGTCGCGAAAGGCTTCGCTGTGGGCACGGTACAGCAGGTAATCATGCGCTTGATGGTCAAAGGGACGCAGCTGGATGCCATCGGGCCAGGCTGGCGTGGGTGGGGCTTTCTCAAGCTCGATTTCCATGCGCCAGAAAAAGCGGATGGGTTGATAGCCTTCGGATTCGTGCATTTCGCGCGCAGCGGTATCATTTATTGACAAACCGTTGCGGATGAATACGCGGTGCTCGGGTTCTGCCAGTTCCATCTCGTCCCGTGCGCGTTCTTCCAGCGCGCGGAGCAGGGTGGTGCCGATGCCCAACCCCAGGTAATCAGGGTGGACATAACCGTCTCCTCGCATGGAGGCGTGCGCGTAGCGGTTGAAGAATTCTTCATAGCCAACCACGCGACCTTCTCCAGTGGTGACCACCCATGCGTCCGTTTCGAGGTTGAAGCCAGGCGTTTTCCATTCTTCGCCCAGAACCTCTGCGGAGACCGCGATAGAAGGATCACCTGCGGCGGTGCATTCGTCCAGGATGAGCTGCGCAACGGGCTCAAGGTCCGCCCAATCCGCGGCACGCAACTTAAAGTCATCAGGCAGGCTCAGACCGGTGGCCTGGGGCTTATTTTTCAAGTTGGTCTGTGTATGTTTCATGTTTTCCAGATCGATATCTTCAAGAACAAAGATTTCATCCAGCATAAAAGTCGTTGCCATGAGTTTCTATCCATTCTTCTCTCAAAATTCCCATGTAGAGGACGTCCCAGCGACGGCCTTCACGGATGATGGCCTGTCGCTGGCGGCCTTCCATGTGGAATCCGACCTTCTCGTAAGATCGTAGGGCGCGTTCATTGAATTCGAACACGTTCAGGGTCACGCGCCGCAGGTTGAGTTCAATGAAAGCGTAACGCAGGGTAAGGTTCATGGCCTCGGTGCCGTAGCCCTTGCCCCAGAATTCGCGCTCGCCAATGCCAATACCCACAAAGGCATCCCGGCTGCCCCAGGAAGTGACCACAAGATCGATCTCACCGAGCAGGCGGTCATCTTCCAGGGTGCGAACCGCGAACCAGAAGGTATCTGGCTCTTCTTCCAATTGTTTTTCCATCCATTCCCTGGATGCCTTGACAGAGAATAAGCGCGGCGGATCACTATCCATCAGGCGCCTGTATTCTGAATCACGGCCCCATATGGCAGCAGACTTGCTGGTTTCATCGGGGTTGACGGCTGCCAGGCTTACAAGAGTTCCGGTGAACAAGTCCATCATTGCACTTGCTCCACCCCAACACCCGAAACCGGTACAAATTGTTCTTCCCATTCCGAGCGCAGCAGCCCAAAGGCTAGCAGGTCGTATTCCCGGCCATCACGCAGGATGGCCTTGCGCCGACGGACTTCTTCCAGGAAGCCAAACTTGCGCACCAGAGCCAGGGCCGCCGCGTTGTATTCAGGGATGACTATGCTCACACGAAACAAGTTCAATTCGGCGAAGGCAAAGCGCAGCAGTAAACTGAGCGCCTGCGTGCCAAAACCCCTGCCGCGGTCCTGTCCTGAGCCGATGCCCAGGGTCAGGTAGCTGTTCCCGTTGGCCCAGTCGACCCATTCGAACATGGCTTTGCCCAGCAGACGGTCATCTTCGCGGGCACGAATGGTGAAGTAAAACATATTCCGATGCTCATCGATCTCTTTTTCGAGCTTCTCATACTGTTTCTTGACCATGAAGGGCGCCAGCGGGCGGATGGGTTTCAGTTCCATCATGCGCATGAACTCACTGTCATGGGTCCACCTGGACTCCACTTCGGGGTCCTTGTTGTAGTCTATCGGCCCAAGACGGATGTCTTGAGCTTCAAAGAGGGGAGTCTCTATTTGGTACATGATGATGTCTCCAATCTCTTCTGTTCTTCGCAGTTTCGTATCCGAAGAAGCAGGGAAAACAAAAAACGGCCTGGGTTCGCCCATGGCCGCTTGAAAGCGTAAAGCAGGAAAAGAAAAAGGCCACGGGCCTGGAGGCTCCGTGACCTGGTTTTAAAAAGCGATGCTTTTACCGGTCAACAGACGCACTCCGAGGATGCANNGGCGGAGTGGCTTGCCAGCCTTATAAAGGGCTCTTATGTGTTAAAATACCCCCTGGAGGGCCCATGGCAAAGAAACTCGATGGAATTATTGAAGCAGTCCGCTATGCCCGCGATGGGAAAATCGATCTTGTCCGCGCATATGTGCTGCGAGGTGTTGCATACACAGATCGTGTCATACTCGACCGCGAAACCCTGCTTGCGCGCATAAGAGACGGCAAGCGATTCGCCATTGGCCAGCGCAAGAAGTTTCTGGGCGGCACCTTCCACCTGGAAAGGCCGGTGAGGCTCTCTGGTGCAGATGGAAAGGAAATCCTAACCACCCGCGACAAAGCATCGGACAGGGATGAACTGGAAGATGCCCTGGCTTTTTAGGCTTGTATCTAGCCACGACTAACCTTTANNGAAAACGGCAAGATAGGGTTCCTTCAGCGCATCCAGGGAACCCTGCAATTTGGTCTGAACTGGTATCCCGAACTGGAGGGACAAAAACGGGTTATCTCTTATTTGGAACGCAACCTTAAAAAAGGGTACACGCTCATCCGCAATTACACCCTCGGCGCCAGTGAAATTGTGGTGCCTATTATTTTGATAGGCCCGGCGGGAATCTTTGTCTTGCAAGTGACCACACTGCGTGGCGATTATCAGGCCAAGGGTG
The DNA here is from genome assembly GCA_003486225.1 of Chloroflexota bacterium. Next base: position 1,850 of record DNGN01000162.1, on the reverse strand, counting down.
ACGCCTGGGAAACGATGCAAAATGGACGTTTTACACCTGCCGGTATTAACCTGCTGACCCGCACCCAGCGACTTGCGCGTGCGTTGCAGGTCTTTATCGAGCGCCAGGGGCTGCAGCTTCCGGTTAAAATTGAACCCGTTGTTCTGGCTGCCGACCCCGGCTTACAGGTAGAGTCTGTGAGACCGCTTGTCCGTGTGGTGATGAGTGATGCCGTCGACCGCTGGGCTGCTTCGATTGCCCAGTCCCCCCCACTAATGACAGTTGAAGCAGCGCACCAGATCACAGAGCGTATCCTCAAACCGCAACCAGCAAGATCGCAGGAAGCTTCTATCATTCCCCCCGGGCCTGAATTGGGACCCGATGAGCAGTGTGAGGATGACCAGTATCAATCCCGTGCGTTCGCGATTTTCAATTCTGAAGAAGACACATCTTCGCTGGACGTATCTGATCTTGATTTTTCTTTTGATGAAAGCTTTGAAAACGAAGCTGATGTCCCAGATGAATTGCGGGAAACCAGCCCCTCGCAAATGCTGCCCGTTAAATTAGCTTCTGGCCGTTTTATGGGCATGACTCTCCCACAGTTGGCTTTGCTGGGCGGCATGGGCCTGGTCGAGATATGTGTCCTGATTGTTTTCGCATACCTAATTTTTTCCAATCTTTAGAACAAGTTGACGACCCCCTTTTTATCCATCATTATCCCCGCGCATAACGAGGAAAGCCGTCTGCCCCAAACACTGGAGCAGATTTTTGCGTTTTTAGAGACCCGGGAATACACTGCCGAAGTTTTGATTGTTGAGAATGGCAGCAGTGACAGAACCCTGGAGATTGCCCGCAAGTATGCCGCGCAGCAGGGGCTCCTGAGGGTCTTTCATGAAGAAGATCCCGGCAAAGGCAACGCGGTCAACCGCGGTATGCTGGAAGCCTGCGGGTCTTACCGCTTCATGTGCGATGCTGATCTCTCCATGCCTATCGAAGAGCTGGATAAGTTCATCCCCTCGGCTGAACAAGGACCTGACATCGTCATCGCCTCGCGTGAAGCCAAAGGNNGAATTCAAGAAGTACCCATCCACTGGTATTTCGATCCCGATACCAAACTGCGTGCTGTCAACGATGCAGTGCGCATGCTCCGCGATATTTTCCTGATCCACTGGAGGAACCTGCGCGGCCGGTATGACCCGCAAAAGTGATCCCCCGGATTTATGCTTTGAGAAGGACTTGTGGCAGGGGGGATTTCTTAAGATTGCCGGATTGGACGAGGCCGGGCGGGGTGCCCTGGCTGGGCCTGTGGCAGTGGGCGCGGTTATTCTGCCAGCCGACGATCCACGCCTGGCCAAGACGTTAGCCAGCTCACGCGATTCCAAACAAATGACCCCCCGGCAGCGNNAGATGCTTCCCTGGCATGGAGCGTGGCCTTCGCCGCACCCGACGAGATCGACTCGCTGGGTATTGTGGCGGCTACCCGCCTGGCTGGGATGCGGGCCCTGTCGGCGCTGGAAATCACCCCTGATTATTTACTCACTGATTACCGCATGGAACTTCCCGAAAGCGGATACCCGCAGACCTCTTTGCCGAAAGGCGATGCGCGCTCGTTGAGCATCGCTTCGGCTTCGGTATTGGCGAAAACCACCCGGGATGCCCTCATGCGCGCGTTGGATGAGGAGTTTCCTGGCTACGGGTTGGGACAGAACAAGGGCTACGGCACGCAGGCTCACCGGTCTGCGATGATGCGCCTGGGATTATCCCCCATCCACAGAACAACCTTCAAATTAAAAGAGTAGGGGCGGATCACGACCCGCCCCTGCGTCAGGTGCTGGCTAGGAGTACCTGCGTCTCAGGAAGAACTTGGTGAT
>DNGN01000155.1 GCA_003486225.1 Chloroflexota bacterium | reverse complement strand
GTAAACAGACCTTCCACCCGATACAACACCGTTCCCTCATCATCGATCAAGTATATCCAGGGCTCACTCTCCAACCCAAACTGCTCCATTGAGGGCGTGACTGCCCAGTTGTTTACCTCTGGATTGGGCAGCCCGGTAAATACTTCCACATGGATGAAATTCATCTGATCCTGGTAATGATCGGCTAATTCGTTAAAAATCTCATAGGAAGGACCACAGAAGCGTGTCTGGCAGAAAGCGGGGGTAGCAAAGAGCAGCAATGTCGGTTTCCCACTTGCTATCGCCTCATCCAGGCTTTGTGTATAAAATGCAGGGGTCGGTTTCTCCGCCGAACTGAGTAGTTCAATCTGCTGGTTTACATCTGAGAGCGTAGGGGTTTGAATATCTGGGACTTGCTCGCCCGGCTCGATGGATGGGGAGCCATCGGCAACATAATAGCGGATCCCATTAATCGCTTCCGTACCATCAGGAAAGGTGACCTCGACTTCCACTGCCCAATCCCCACCATGCGCAAACTCGCGCTCATAGGCAAAGATGGTCACGTCTCCTAAATCTGTGCTTAACGGATAGGCATCAGCTTCAGATTCAAAAAACGGGTTGGAGGTATCTCCCAGGTCATAAAAATGCAGATGCACATCTGCTTCATGCACCAGGTTGCCACCCTGATCGAAGATTCCAATCGCAAATCGGTTCGGCCCAACGATCAACTCGGATGGCACCAGCACCAATTGGATCTGCTCTGTTGCATCCTCAGGGTTGATGTGACGGTGCACCTCACCTTCTTTATGTTTTTCTTCTGTTTTGTTTGAAAGGGGCTGCCCAAATTCCGTCCGGGGAGTTGGCGCAGCTTGATTCGAACAAGCTGACATCAGCAGACCCAAAATTACTATTGCAAAGAATTTTTTCATCATAACTGTCATCATCACGCTTTCAAGTATTGAGAGTTAGTTGGCATAATTTTATTGATTGGCTACTCCGCAGTAACCTGAACAGCCCGTTGAGGCAGTTGATCAAAGTTAATCCCAAGAGATGGCACGACAAAGAAAAGGTTGTACTTACCAGGATTTGGGAAGGAAAGCTGGAATTCGTATAAGCCATCACCCAAATTCGTGGCCGTCACACGATCGTTCCAGTTTCCAGCCAGCACCCTGGCGAGGACAATTAAATCTTCTGCCTCGCTGATCGGATCACCAGTTACTTCGTCAGTCAACTTAACCTGCAAACTGAATAATTGCCCGGTTTTTGGTTGGTCATCGTTTAAGAATTCCATCACAGGTTTAATCCCCGATCCAGCACTGGCCAGGTCATCGCTTGGCTTGGCAGTGAACTTAAAGCAATGCACAATCTGGGGATCATCCAAAAGGATTGCGACCATTAAGTCTCCACTCCGCGGGATGCGGATGCCGCCAGTATATACACCGGGAGAACGCTCCTTCAGGCTGCGGTCGACAACCTGCACAGCGCGCGGTACCAGCGTGTGACCCTGATAACCACCCAGTGCGGACTGCGAACCTTCCGAGTAAAAATAGATCTTGTCATCGGCAGGGTTGGCGACCAAAACCGCCTTGCCATCCGGAACTGGGAAAACCGCGCTCGCCGTTGAGGTTGTTTCAGCGCTGCTTGGCGGCAGCGTGCCTATCGGTACTGTCAGCAAGGAAACATTCCCCACAGGATCGATCTCTGCAAACGGGATCACAAACACTGCCGGGGAGCTGTTTGAACGAACATAGGCCGCTGAATCGGTGAAAGTGATCTGGTCGGGTTCTCCCTTAACCGGCATCACATGGGTCATCCGGTTGGTCTGTACTTCGAAGAGGTAGATCTCCTGGGCAGCAGGGTTGCTTGCCACCCCCCATTTACCATCCGGGGATATATCCACGTTCAGCAGTCCAGGTGCGGCAACCATGCCATCCGTTGGCTCCATCAGGCTGCCATCGATCACATAGATCATTCCGCTAGCTTGGTCGGCTACATAGATCACCCCTGAGCTGGGTGCAACGGCTACCGAAACCGGCTGGTTGCCGACTTCCAGGTCTTTTACAACCTCAAGGGACTGGGTGTCGATGATGCTGAGAGTGCCGGCATCGCTATTGGTTACATATGCATAGTGGCTGTCCGGCGAAAAAGCAAAGTTGTGCGTACCCGCTCCGCTGGCAATCTCCGTGACCAGGCTTTGGCCTGCCACATCGATCACCGCGACACTGCTCTCGCGGCGCTTGTCTGAATCCATCCCCACCCATGCATATCGCCCATCGGGTTGGATAGCAACGTGGACAGGGCGGCCGCTGACCTCAATATTCGCCACCACCTGAAAGCTATCCAGGTCGATGATGGCAATTTTATTCAGATCGGGCATAGTGACAAACAACTTTAGCTGGTCGCCTGTCATCGCCCAGTCCTCTGGAGTGCCCTGGAGCAGGATGATGGCAAACAGGTTGGTCATACCAGCTACATCCACCATCGGGTCGATGACCGAAATGGTATTATCCTTGTTCATCCCCAGAATGAAGTAACTGTTCAGATCAACAATAGGGCGGGCNNTGTACTGTTCATACACACGTTCTTCCTCGTCGAAGACCGGGTTCCCATGATGGTCGATTTTGGCTTCCTCACCCCCGATGGTTGTGGATCCTTCATCATGGGAATGGTCATCCCCTTCATTTCCTTCATGCGCGTGATCATTGTTTGTGGCGTGGTTATCATCTTCCGGGGAGGATGTGCAGGCTGCTGCGGTCAGGCTTAATACAGAAAATACGACAAATATAAGGATAAATTTAAATAAGGACTTGGGAACTGCTTTCATAAACTGGTTGCTCCGAATCTGGGGTTTTTAAACGATTCACTTTAAATCTTCGATTGGATAATGAACAACTGGGTGGGTGCATCCATCTGGATGCACCCACCCAATTTTACCTTACAAAACTCGCTTTTATCTGCGAACGTCAATCGCCAGCGGTGCAGACACGCCTCCGCCGCTGGATACAGCGATGAC
>DNGN01000110.1 GCA_003486225.1 Chloroflexota bacterium | reverse complement strand
AAACACCTGCCGTTTTGCATCCGGCAGGTGCTTATGTAAATGCAAAAGTGTGTTTATTTTTGTTTATAGCACGCCGTACTCGGCCTCTTTGGCGCGCATGGTGTTGAAGGAAGCGATGGCCACTTCTAGCATCTTTAAGTCTGGCTCGTTGGTCGTCAGCCGCTGAAGTGCCAGGTTGGGTTTAATGATCGCCCGCACGAATGGCGAGTCCAGATGTTTGGCGGTCCAGCGGATATATTCATAGGAAATACTGGCCAATACCGGTACAAGCACCACCCTCGTGAGTAATTTGACTAAAATCGAGTCGATCGGGCCAATCATGGTAAAGATGACCACTGAGAAGATCATCACTGTGAGCAGAAAAGCTGTTCCGCAGCGAGGATGTTCCAGGGAATGTTTGGCGACCTCTTCAGGGGTGAGTTCAACCCCGGCCTCAAAAGCATTGATGGTTTTATGCTCTGCACCGTGATAGCCGAAGACGCGTTTGATATCCTCCATCCGGCTGATGAGGACAATGTAGGCGATCAGGATCAGGATACGGATGACACCTTCGACCAGGTTGGTTACCCAACCGCTTTGGATATTGAACCAATCGGCGAGGTAATGGCCGGCAGTGGCAGGGGCCAGAAAGAAAAGCCCGATCGCAAAAGTAAGAGAAATAGCCATGGTAATGTACAGCACAGGCCCTTCAATCTTCTCGTCTTCATCGCCTTGGGTATTGGCGGAAATCGTCAGGGCCCGCATGCCGAGGGCTAGGGCATCCCAAAGCACCACCAGACCACGCAAAAATGGTATTTTTGCGGCTTTACTTTGATAGACGCGGCCAAGTTCTTCGGTGTGCAGGACAATTTCCTGGTTGGGGGCGCGCATGGCAATGGCAACCGAACGTGCGCCGCGCATCATCACACCCTCAATGACGGCTTGGCCGCCATAGGTAGGTAATGTATTCTCGCTCATAAGTACGAGTTATGCCTCCATGTTATAAAGGAAGTGGATCAGCGAATCGATCCCCATATACCAGGGGGCCAGGGTGAGCTTCTCGTTCGGGGCGTGCAAGTTATCATCCTGCAGACCAAATCCAGTCAGCACGGAATTGACACCCAAGATGGATTGCATCTGTCCCACTACTGGTATTGTCCCTCCGACCCGGTAGTATAAAGGTTTCTTACCCCAAACCGCTTCCATCCCGGCTGCGAGAGCTTTTACCCCGTCTGACTCGAGCGGGGTGATGGAGGGGGGCGAACTGGCATGGGTTAAGACCTTCCAGGTGATGCCTGGCCGGGCATTTTCTTGCAGGTATTGGTGCAGCTGTTTCTCAACTTCTGCCGGGTCCTGGTTGGCTACCAGGCGCATGGAAATCTTTGCCATGGCTTTGGCAGGCAGGACGGTCTTGCTGCCTTGCCCGGTGAATCCACTGAGGAAACCGTTGACATCCAGGGTGGGCCGCCCCCCCACCTGCTCAACAGGTGAATAGCCTTTCTCGCCAAACAATTTGGGTGCACCTGTAAGACGGTAATAATGCTCCTCATCCATCGGTAAACGGGCCAGTTCGGTGCGCTCTGTGTCGCTCAATTCCAGCACCGAGTCGTAAAAGCCTGGCAGGGTGATGTGTCCATTCTCATCGTGCATACCCGCGATCAGGCGGGCAAGCTCATTGGCCGGGTTGAGAACCGCACCACCGAACATGCCGGAATGCAAATCGCCAGCAGGACCCTGAACCTGGATCTCAAAATATGCCAGGCCGCGCAGAGAATATGGAATGCTGGGTTCATCTGCGCCAAGGATACCGCCATCTGGGTTGAGGGCCAGGTCACACGCCAACAACTCTACGTTGGCTTCAATAAAGGTGCCCAGATTAGGGGAACCGATTTCCTCTTCCCCTTCGATCATAAACTTAATATTGACAGGCAGAGGTCCTTGTTTGAGGATCGACTCCACCGCAAAGATACCGGCCAGGGTTTGGCCTTTCATGTCTGAAGCGCCGCGGGCGTATAAATTGCCGTCCCTCAGCGTGGGTTCGAACGGGGGAGTATTCCAGAGATCCAGCGGGTCTGCGGGTTGGACATCATAATGCCCATAGACCAGGATTGTGGGAGCACCCTCTGCGGCATGCAAATAGTCCCCGTACACTACGGGGTGCCCGGCCGTGGGCATGACCTGGACATTCTCAATCCCGATGCTGATTAATTTCTCTGCCACCCAGGTGGCAGTTTGCTGCATAGCCGGTTTGGCTTCGGGGTCTGTCGAGATCGAGGGGATCTTGCATAGAGCGATCAGTTGCTGCAGGAATGTTTCCTGATTTTGGTGGGCGTAATCAAGTGCTTTCTGGCGTTGTTCAGTCATTTTTCATCCTTATTTTAGAGTGCAACCATTATATCAATCTTTTAGCCATCTCTCCTGTAGATTAAATGATCATTTTGTGATATTTGTCACAAATCTGTCAGGACACTTGTCCCTAACAATGCGGCGCATCTGAGAGATAATAGAACTGGGAATGGAAAGTGAAATCGAAGCCAGCATAGAATTTAGATGGCTGAACGAGAGCCCTCCAGCACGGAACCAATGTCAGGAAAGTTAGCGATCCTGGTGAAGACCGGCTTGGCGGCCCAGGTAAATAGCCAGGATCGCTTTCTCACCCAAACTAACCCAAGATCCCCAAATTTTAAATCTTCTTCCCTGTGCGTCCGAAATGTTGTGAGATTGCTTTCAATGAGACATCATAACGAAACTGGGTATGGCGGTGGCCACCTTCAAATTCCTCAAAAATATGGGAAATATTCCGTTCTGACAGCTTCCTGGACAGGATGCGGGCGCCGTATAGCAAATTTTCTTCGTCAAATGTACCGCAGTCCAGATAGATCAGACGGAGTGAACGCA
>DNGN01000109.1 GCA_003486225.1 Chloroflexota bacterium | reverse complement strand
CAGCTCGCAGCACTGAACAGCTTTATAAAGGTGTGACCTACATCAAAGAAGTGCGGACCGACCCGCGTGATATGGTCATTCATATCCTCAAGATCAATGTGGCTCGAGGCGGCATCCGTCCGCTGGTCACCCCGCCAGACCGGCCGAAATCAGACCAGCCGTACAATGCCCGAACTACCTCGGAATTTGCCAAAAAATTCAAATTGCAACTGGCGATCAATGGCGGCGGATTCCGCCCCTGGTATGATTACAAGCTGTTTTATTTTCCCCATTCCGGAGACAAGGTGTCCCCACTCGGCACCACCATCTCGGAAAATTTCAGCTTCAATGCCTCAGAGGATCAGGAACTTCCCCTGCTGATGTTCGGAGGTACACGCCCGGTAGAGATCGGCTATATTGCCTCCAAAGCAGAATATGCCGTCTCTGGAACACGGTTGCTGGTTGATAATGGGGAAATTACCGAAGGCTTAGACAGCCGAAAGCTTGCCCCCCGCACCACTGCTGGCGTGGATAAAAAAGGCCAAACACTGATCATCGTTATCGTTGATGGACGGCAATCTGGCTACAGCAAAGGCATCACGCTCAAAGAAATTGCCCAAATTCTGCTCGAAAATGGGGCTGAGCGCGCCCTGGAACTGGATGGGGGCGGCTCGAGCACCCTCGTGCTCAATAGGGACGGAAACCCTGTCGTACTGAATTCACCCGTCCATCGGGGCATCCCAGGCATAGAACGCCCGGTGGCCACCCACATCGGTTTTAGCATCAAGTAAGGTGATTCCGATAGCCCGGTGAATATCAAGCCCACGCCTATGATGCAGAATTTTCTAATTTAATGATCGTGGTGGCTTTCGCCTTCAGACCAATTCCTGCCAGCATCGGCTAACTTGCCTTCAAACAGCTCTGGTTTGTGCAGCAGCATGGGGAGATGAGCCGTACAGATACGGTAATCCACCCCGTGATACTCGAAGGGAATTAAGGGTACTTCTTCACTCGAACGTTCACAAAACACACATTTCATGGATCAAACCTCCAAAACCGTCCCGACCATCACACCGCTCCACGGCCCAACGGTCAACTGAAGGGTTTGATCGGATACACGGTAACGACCCCGGGTTATTACATCTTCCAAAACAATGCCATCCGGCAGGTTTATTTTTTGCAGCGGGATGCTTAACTGGTGAGGTTCGTTGGTTGAATTAACCGCCACAATTACCTGGTCTTCTCCCAGGGATCGGGAAAAGGCATACCAGCCATTCTCCTGACTAAGATACACACGCTGCAGGTCACCGCGCCGCAGGGCAGGATGCCGCTTACGGGCAGCGATTAGCTTTTTCACATAATCACGCAGGTCGTGGTTCCATTCCTTCTCGTCCCAGGGAAATGCCGCACGGTTTTCAGGGTCCTTGCCGCCCTTCATCCCGATTTCATCACCGTAGTAGATTGCCGGCGCACCAGGATTGGCAAACTGGAGTAAAAAGGCCAGTTTAACCTTTGCCAGGTCGTCATCCATTTTGCTCATCAAGCGGCGCGTATCATGCGAGCCCAGCACCAGATACATGGCATACAAATGCTCACGCGGATACTTGGTCAGGAAACCTTCCATCTTTTCTGCAAAGTCTTCCAGAGAAATTTCATGAGCCAAAAAGTCTAGGATCGCTTCCCGCAGCGTATAATGCATCAGGCCATCAAAATGGTCTTCTCCTACCCAGCGCGGATTGCCATCCCAGATCTCGCCAACCGTATACGCATCCGGGTTTGCCTGCCGCACCACGCGGCGGAAATTCGCCCAAAACAGGTCGTCATCAATTTCTGCCGGCACATCCAGGCGCCAGCCATCCGCTCCCTGCTCAATCCAGAAGCGTGAGACCCCCATCAGGTACTCCTGCACAGCTGGATGATGGGTATTCAACTTCGGCAGGTCTTTTATATCCCACCAGGCCTTATAGCGCGTAGCCCTGCCGCTGCCAAATGCATCCAGCGGGAAACCGTTGATATAGTACCAATCCTTATAGCGCGATTCCTCGCCGTTATCCAGGATATCGGCGAAGGCAAAAAAGCCTCTCCCGCTGTGATTGAAGACCCCATCAAGGATCACCCTGACCTGGTTGCTGTGNNGCCACATCCAATAGCGCTCGAAAATCCGCCATGGTACCCAGGGTCGGATCGATCTTGTAATAATCATTCGTATGGTAGCGGTGGTTCGCTGAGGAAGCAAAGATGGGGTTAAGATATAGGGCATTCACCCCCAGTTCCAGCAGGTAATCAAATTTCTCAATGATCCCGCGCAAATCCCCACCCTGGAAACCGCGCACGCTTGGCGCAGAGCCCCACGGCTGCAGGTTGATGTTTTGGTTATTTGTATTTGCCCTGAAAAATCTATCGGGAAAAATTTGGTAAAAAATAGCGTCTTGAATCCAATAAGGAACACTCATTAAGCGTACTTTCTCCTTGATTCGCAGCAAAAGCTCGAATTTCTGTGCACAGATTATAATAGCAAACGAAGCTGATTTCTATCCATTTTTTACCAATCCACATTACAATTTAGGCATTGTGAACTCAGAGGTGCCTGCACCTCGCACAGAAGAATGGAGTGGTTATGTTCCCTACAAAACTTTCGGGTGTGTACGCCGCCGCTGTAACCCANNGACCCCTGACCGCCGATCTAAAGCCAGATCTAGAGGCAATCCCGGAATTGTTATCTTTTTATGCCCAGAGAGGGTGTCATGGAGCGCTGCTGCTGGGCACTACGGGGGAAGGCCCCAGCTTCAGCCCGAGCGAACGTACCTTGATCTACCAAGCTGGGACCCAGGTCCGCTCCCAACATCCGGGATTCCAGTTATTTGCTGGGACAGGCACCCCCAGCCTGGATGAAACCATCGAATTGAATAAAGTGGCTTTTATGCTTGGTTTCGACGGGGTGGTCGTGCTGCCCCCCTATTATTTCCGCAGCGCTTCGGAAGACGGCCTGTTTGACTGGTTTACACAGGTAATCGAGCGCAGTGTTCCGCAGGAAGGCTATCTGCTTGGTTATCATTTTCCGAAAGTCTCTGGTGTGGCCTTATCCGAGAGCTTGCTCCACCGTCTCGGGGAGCGCTTCCCGGCCCAATTCGGCGGCATCAAGGACTCATCCGGAGATATCACGCATGCCCAGACCCTGATCACTCATCTGCCGCAGCAGGCTATACTGGTAGGCAACGACCGGCTGATGACCACCAGCCTGCAATCCGGTGCGGCAGGTTGCATAACAGCCCTGGCCAATCTGGTTTCCCCATTATTGCGCACCGTATACGATGCTCACCAGCAAGGCAAAACTGCCCCGGCAGAGCAGGAAGTGATCAACCAGGCTCGCCTGATCCTGGACGGACTTTCGCCTTTCCCGGTCTCAATAAAAGCGCTCCTGACTGAGTTGTATGGATTTCCAAGCTGGCCGGTGAAACCTCCCCTGATGCCCTTCGAGAGATCTACCATCGAGCAGGCTGCCCTGCAGCTGCGTCCCATCCTCTCTGAGATCCTATGAGTCCAGATACTCAACCCTCCACCTGGCGGCTCATCCTCGACCCTCCAGCGCCAGGCGCATGGAATATGGCAGTTGATGAAGCCATCCTCAACGCTGCCACGCAGGGGGATGTACCTCCCACCCTGCGGTTGTATGCCTGGGATCCAGCCTGCCTCTCACTCGGCTATGCCCAACCAATCAGCGATGTGGATGAAAAGCGCCTGGAGGAGTTCGGCTGGGATATGGTGCGCCGGCCAACAGGTGGACGGGCCATTCTGCACACCGATGAACTCACTTACTCTGTCTGCGGACCAGAGCACGAGCCAGTGCTGAGCGGAGATATCCTCTCCAGCTACAAACGGCTTTCAGCTGCCATTTTGGCAGCTTTGGAACACATCGGGGTCGGAGTTCAAGCCTTGCCACAGGAAAAAAATCCAGTCAGTAAAACACCTGAGCCGGTCTGCTTCGAGATCCCTTCGAATTACGAGATCACCGCCAATGGCAAAAAGCTGGTGGGCAGCGCGCAGGCAAGGCGGCAAGGCGGGGTCCTGCAGCATGGCACCTTGCCCCTGTATGGAGACCTGGCCCGCATTGTCCAGGTATTGAGATTTCCCAATCCGGTCAGCCGCGCCCAGGCTGCTGAACGTCTGCTGGACCGCGCCACCACCATCCAAACCGCATTGGGGCGCTTGGTNNAGCAACTGCTGTACCGCGCAGCTTCAACCAACCGTTCATAGGCTGCCCATGATGATCATCCGTGCCGCCAAAGAGTCATCATAAGCCACGGCAGATCCTTGAAAACTACCATAAACAATTGATTTGATTCAAACCAAAATCCTTCTCAGATAATTTGCTGAGTCAATTTTTCTCAAGGTAATCCTAAATCCATTCTCTCCTGCGCTATAATTAAGACAATTTGATCAATGGGGTAGATCCAAAACCTGCCCCAGATATCAATAGTGAGGGAAAGATGCAGATTTCATTTGCCACACTCGCCATCCCGCCATTTTGGGAAAAGGAAGCCGTTTTGCTGGTCGAAAGCCTGCGTACCTTCGGTGGGAGACTGGCGCAGCAGCCAGTCACATTACTGACAATCAAGGGCAAGCCATTGGGTGCAAAATCGATGAAGCGGCTCGAGGAATTGCAAGTTTCTTGCGCTGAATTCGAAATAGACGCAGTA
>DNGN01000196.1 GCA_003486225.1 Chloroflexota bacterium | reverse complement strand
GTCGGCAAGCGCCGCCGAGATGGCGTTCCAGGCCTGAGGGCCAAAGATCACCCCCAGGGCGAGGATCACGACAGCCGCAAGTAACCCAAAAAACCAGGGTTTGCGCCAGACCGGGTCTTTCGTTTTCTTGGCCTGCACCGCTTCTGACAGCAGCCGCGGGGTGGATTTGTAGCCCGGGTCCTGGGCAATAATCCCTTGCAGCAGTTCGATCGCCCGTCCATAGCCTTTATTGCGGATGGCTTTCTGTGCCTCCTCGTAGTCGGCATCCAGCTGGGCATATTTACGGGCATGCTCCAGTTTGGCCTGCACCCCATCGTCGTCGCTTTGATTAAGCGACAGATAGGCTTCGCAAGCCTGGATGACTTCAGTCCATTTTTTATTTTTGGCAGCTTCCTCTGCCCTGTCGAGCCAGCCTTTGATGACTTTGGATTTTTTCTCCCCCAAGACTGCATCATAGCGGGTAGACAAGCCTTCATCATCCGGGGTGAACATCAAAGCCTGGTTGAAGGCTTGCAGTGCTTCATCATCCTGTCCGTTAGATAAAGATTTCTCAGCACGCTCGCGGTAAATGGCGGCCAGCCGCTGGCGGGCTTCGGAATGGGCTGGGTTGATCACCAGGATGGATTGGTACAGACTGATGGCCTCGCTAATTTCGCTGCTGCTTTGCGCTGCATCGCCCAAGGCCAGCTTGGCTTCGCAGTAGCCAGCCCTGGCTGCCACATCTTCATCATTGATCTTCAATGCCAGTTCAAAAGCTTCTGCTGCCTGGGGATAGTCTTTTTGCTCCAGGTATAGCCCGGCGGTGCTCAGTAGTGCTCTCAAATTGTCCGGGGCAATCTGTAAGGCCTGCTGGTAGCTCTCCAGCGCGGCCGGGACCTGGCCGCGGTCTCGGTACTCATCTCCGATCTCCATGTAGCGGTTGGCGATCGGGTTGACCTCAACCAGCTCCTCGCGTACCCGGTCCATCGGGCGGTTCGACACCAGCCACAGGCGCATCAGGTGGATCACAAAGCGAAGGTCTTTGGTGAGGACATCCTTGTCCTGCAGGTGGATAACAGCCGAGTTAAGGTCGGGTTCGCTGAAACGCACCCGTTGGGCATTCAGGGTTTGGGTAAGCTGCTGTACCGTGCTGCCATCCATCTGCGCCAAAGCTGCCAGGACCCATTTTTCGAGATCCGAGGCTTCATCCCACACAAATTTGAGATTCACTGTGCCGCGTTCGATCACATCTCCCAGGATATTCTCGACATCCTGGGAGGAAATTTGGCGCGAACCGGTTTTCTGGCAGAGAGAGAAGAGCTCATGACACATTAATTGAGTGAAGTAAGGATGTCCTGAGGTGATCTTGAAAATTTGATCGACTGCTTTTCGGTCGTAATGGATCACCCCTTCGACTGGCCTGGTGATCAGGCGCTGGCAGTCTTCGCCAGTCAGGAAGCTGATCTTGCGGTATAGGGCGCTCTTGAAAAAATCGGTATAAGAGGCCTGCATGTTCTCCAGCTTGTCGCCTGAAGAACCAATCGAAAAAATAAAATTCAGCCCGTCAATCTCGATCAGGCGGCGCAGATAATCAATCAATGGGCTGGCAAGTGTCTTCCGGATTTCTGGACGGTCGAGGGAGTCAAATTCGTCGAAGGTCAGCAGCAGCACCTGGCTTCCCAGTTCTGACCGCAAGCTCGGGATGAAGCTGTTGATCAGGTAGTCGGGGTCTTCAAACGACTTTTGGTCTGGTTTTGGAAGTAGGATGCCGCGTTCTTTCCTCAGTGTGCGTACAATCTCGCTGGCCATCCACCATAAAAAACGTTCCAGGGTGGTGCTGGTGCGGCCTTGCAGGTCGAAAAAAACCTGGATAAAGTTTTTGGGTAAGTAATTGGGGATCTGTTTTAGAACAGAGGTCTTGCCCACCCGGCGCTGGCCGTGCAACACCAGGATATGGTCTGTAAACTTTCCAGACAGGCTGCGCTCAATCCAGTTAAAAATATCCTCGCGCCCAAAGAACATGCTGTTCTCGACAACGGGTGCTCCAGCAATGTATGGATTGAGGATTTCGTTCACAGGTAGGTCCCGCACTCAAAGTGTAATAGAATGCCCAATCAAAATTTTTTTATAGTTTCATTATATAGTATTTCACAAACCGATCAAATAAATATTGCGGGGAACGGTTTTCCATAGGGCAAAGTGCATCCTTAGGTAACCAGCCCTGCCTGGTGGAGATTCGGACCTTCTTGCTTGTTTAGCCTCTGATATATGCACTGAAATTCATTTTATGCTTGCGCCTCAGCAGATCTGTAAAGCGCTCGATCTCCTGCTCGGTTTGTTGTTCGGACCAGCCCAGGATTCCTGCACAGATCTGGGCGATCTCGCGCAGGGAGTCTGGATTGACCTTCCCCGTCTTGCCCAGCATAGTGCGGCGTAAGATCAGGTCGTCCAGGTGGACGACAGCTTCGCTGGATAGGATGAATATCAGTTCGCCGATGCTGGTCTCGGGCAGAGTGCCCAGCATCTCTCCAGCCTCTGCTCCCACCTGTTTCAGTAAGAGCTCGACCCGCGTGCCGTGGGTCTGGAACAATTGCTCCAGGTGCCTTTCTTCGATGGGGTACGACGCTAGAAGTCTTTTAAACCAGGCTGTCTTTTCGGCTGGATTTTTGGGATAGCCTTTACTCCCGCCGATCTGCAAGTTTGCGGTAGAAACCCTGCGCGGGGTGCCCATGTGCGCCAGAATTTGGTCCGTGGCTTGCTCCGAAAAAGCCCGGAAGGAAGTCCACTTCCCCCCAACAAGCGAGAATACCGGAACATCCAGCAGATCTCCTGATTCGTTGAACTTGACGGCGTGGTCCCGGCTGATCTGCCCGGTCGTGCCGCCTTCGGTTCGCTGCAGAGGTCTCACGCCGGAGAAAGTGTAGATAATCTGCGACTGTTCCATCCGGATCTTTGGGAAGACTCGTTTGATCAGATCAAAGAAATAATCGACTTCATCGTCGGTGATCACGCTGTCATCCGGGTGATCGACACGGATATCCGATGTGCCGACCATGACCTTATCGCCCAGCGGGTAAATGAGCACAATGCGCCCATCCTTGTTCTCGAAAAAGAATTCATTCTCACCGATGGCCTGGCGCAGGGCGGGGTGGTCCAGGATGAGATGTGATCCCTTGGTTCCGCTGATGTACTGTGTCTGCTTTCCCATAGATTGGTTGACCAGATCGATCCAGGGTCCGGCAGCATTGACCACAATCTTGGGGGTCAGCTGGAAGGTCTCACCGCCCACTTCGTCCTTTAGTGTGACTGTGTTACCTGCCGCGGATACCAGGCTGACATAGTTGACGGCGAGGGCCTGCTGGTTGGCTGCGGCGGCATCCTGGAGCAGTTCAATCGCAATCCGTTCGGGGGTCGGCATGGCACCATCAAAGTAGGTGCCTGTAAAGCGCACCTCCGGGTTGAGTTCAGGGAACAAAGCCAGGGACTCTCGCTGGTTGCGGAAAACATGCTTGGGGACGGTTTTTTGTTTACGGGTGAAGGTATCATAGAGCATCATCCCCAATTTGATCACCACGGCTCCCCGCTCGGCAGGCTTATCTAACAGGCCTAAAAATTTGAGCGGCGCATTGAACAGCCCGGAAAACCACTTGAAAATCGGGAAGGTGGTGGGCAGTGGTTTTACCAGGTGAGGGGTATTCTCGATGAGACGGTTGCGTTCCTGGACAGCTTCCCTCACCAAGCGGAATTCCCCGTTTTCCAGGTAGCGGATCCCGCCGTGCACCATATGAGAGGAAGCTGCGCTTGCCCCACTGCAGAAATCTCCCCGATCCACCAGGACCACATCCACACCCTGCAAGGCCAGGTCTCTGAATGTGCCGATGCCATTGATGCCCGCGCCAATGATCAGCACGCTGACGTCTGGTTTGTCTTTGATCCTCGCTAACTGATCTGCTCTTAGCGGCATAGGCTACTCCTGCTCAATCCAATCAAATGTGCGCGTGACAGCTTTCTTCCACTTAGCATACAGCGCTGTCTTGGCGGTGCTGCTGGCATCTGGCTGCCAGATTTTATCCACCTGCCAGTTCTTTTTCATATCCTGTTTGCTTTTCCAAAATCCAACTGCAAAACCCGCGGCATAGGCGGCCCCCAAAGCGGTGGTTTCGGCTACCTGCGGCCGGATCACCGGCACACCAAGCACATCTGCCTGGAACTGCATCAGCAGGTCGTTTTGCACCATACCGCCGTCCACCTTGAGCGCTTTCAAGGCCACCCCCGAATCGGCATTCATGGCATCCAGCACTTCCCGGGTCTGGAAGGCGGTTGCTTCCAGGACTGCGCGGGCAATGTGCCCCCGGTTGACGAAGCGCGTCAGGCCGACGATCGCGCCGCGGGCGTCGGAACGCCAGTAGGGAGCAAATAAACCTGAGAAAGCGGGTACAAAGTAGATCCCGCCGTTATCTTCAACTGTGTTTGCCAGGCTCTCGATTTCAGGGGCGCTGGCGATCATCTTCAGGTTATCCCGCAGCCACTGCACCAAAGCCCCTGTGATGGCGATGGAACCTTCCAGCGCATAGACCGGCTTTTGATCCCCGAACTGATAGCACAGGGTCGTCAGCAGCCCGTTCCGGGACTGGACGATATCCTCTCCGGTATTGAGCAGCATGAAACAGCCAGTGCCGTAGGTGTTTTTAGCCTCCCCCGGCTCAAAACAGGTTTGACCGACCGTGGCGGCTTGCTGGTCACCGAGGTTGCCAGCCACCGCTACCTCTCCCCGGAAAGGCCCTGCGGGTAGGGTATGCCCGTAGATCTCGGAGGAGGAGCATACTTTGGGGAGCATCTCTCTGGGAACCTCCATAAGCCCCAGGATTTCTGCATCCCAATCCAGGGTTTCCAGGTTCATCAGCATCGTGCGGCTGGCGTTGGTGACATCGGTAACGTGTTGGCCGCCGTGGACTCCCCCGGTCAGGTTCCAGATTAACCAGGTGTCCATATTGCCGAATAAAGCCCGTCCCTCGGCGGCGGCTTGGCGTACCCCGGTGACATGATCCAGGATCCATTTGATCTTTGGGCCGGAGAAATAGGTCGCCAGCGGCAGCCCGACCTTTGTTCGGAAGCGGTCCAATCCGCCATCCTTGGCCAGCTGGTTGATGATCTGGTCTGTGCGAGTGTCCTGCCAGACGATGGCGTTGTAATAAGGCTGGCCGGTCAGCCTGTCCCACACAACCGCGGTCTCCCGCTGGTTGGTGATCCCGACTGCCGCGATATCACTGGCTGTAGTCCCGGCCAGGCGTAGCGCTTCCCGCACGACCAATTCGGTATTACGCCAGATTTCCAGCGGGTCATGCTCAACCCAACCTGGTCGGGGGTAGATCTGGGCGTGCTCAAGCTGGTGCGCCCCGACTGGCTTTCCCTGATGGTTAAAGATCATGCAGCGTGTGCTGGTGGTGCCTTGATCAATGGCAGCGATAAAATTGCTCATCAGTCCTCCTTGGTCTGGCTAAAATTATACCTTCAACACAGAAACCTAACAGGTGAACCCAACCTGCTAGGTTTCTTCTGGTGGCTGGTTTTGCCCAAAGCGGGAATGAGAATCTGAGTCAAATCATTAAACACCATCGACTCGATAATCTTAGGAGTGCTCAATTTCTGCGATCATATCAGCAGTCGAAAACACGTGATACCCATTCCGCCGCATTCTATCAATCATCAGTTCTGCTTCGTCTTTGAGATGTGAAATAACCGCATCCGTGATAAGGCAGGGCACAAAATCATAGCCATAGGCATCAAAGATCGTTGCATTGACACAGTAATGGGTGTACCCGCCAGCCACGACAACCCGCCTGATTTTTTGCGCCTTTAATAATTCTGCCAGAGGGGTGTTGAAAAAGGCACTGTACCTGGTTTTGACAACCTTTGTGTGATGCCGGCTGACATTGATCTGCGGCAGAATGGCTGTTTCAGGTGTGCCTTCTATCAGTTCGGGGACCCCGGCAGATTTCATCTTCAAATCCCAATCTGATTGGTCTGCTTTATAGCCGGAAGTGACATGGAAAACCGGGAATGAACGGGCGTCAAAACAGTCTATCAGGCGGTTGATATTTTCAACGACTTGTTCAAGACCTTGGCGGCGATCGGGTTTTTGGAAGAAAAACACCTGCATATCCACCACGATAAGCGCTGATCGGGCATTTTTCGGCAGCGGTAATAACATTCTGGTTTCCTGTTCTCCTAGGTGTTTTCTATTATGACATATCTTGCCCCTCAATGCGANNTGGGGATCTGGTGCATCTTTTCTTCCAGGGTAATCGTAAGGAGGTGCTGTTCCTTGAACCCAAATTTTCTTGGTGCTGGCGCTACTCTGAAATTAATGCCGGGAATGCCAGTGCACAGCCACCCCGTTGAAATGATAAAATTTTGTCGATTGCTGATTAAATGATATGATTGATTTGGTATCTCCTTTCAAATTTTGAGGTGAATTGGATTGAAAACATCTCTGCTTTCCACCAAGTTCAATATCCCTCCCCGAAGTGAAAGACTGGTTGCACGCCCGCGTTTGTTGCAGAGAATGCATGAAGGGTTACGCCAGGATTGTCTGCTGACCTTGATCTGTGCTCCTGCAGGATATGGCAAGACAACTCTGGTAAACGATTGGCTGCACTACTTGAAAGCGGGACAGACTGGGGAGACTACCCAACCCGCGGCGCTGGATTGGCCCAAAAAGATTGCTTGGCTGACCCTGGATACAGGCGATGATGATCTGGGGCGGTTTTTAGCCTATCTGGTGGCTGCTTTGCAGCCCTTCCAAGCCGAAATCGGCCAGGGGATTCTGGAAACGATCCAGACTACAAGACCGCCCGCTGCGCAAACCCTGGCTACCTGGCTGATCAACGATCTGGCCACAATCCCGGACCGCTTTGTTTTGGTGCTGGATGACTATCACCTGGTCAGTGCACAACCAATCCATGACCTGCTGGCTTATATGATAGAGCATCAGCCGCCCCAAATGTGCGTGATCATCGCGACACGTGCTGATCCCCCTCTTCCGCTTGCACGGCTGCGTGCCCGCGGACAGCTGGTTGAACTGCGTCAGGAAGATCTATGTTTCACTGGTCCGGAAACCCAGATGTACCTTCAAACGGTGATGGGCTTGAAGCTGACGTCGGAGCAATTGACTACCCTTGAAAACCGTACCGAGGGATGGGTGGCAGGCCTGCAGCTGGCCGCGCTTTCAATGCGGAATATTGAAGACATCCCAACTTTTATCAGTGCTTTTTCAGGCGGCAATGTGCACATTGCTGATTTTCTTGCCGATGAGGTGCTTTCCCAGCAGCCCCCTGCTGTTAAAGCTTTCCTGCTGCAGACCTCCATATTGGACCGCCTATCGGCTCCAATATGCGAAGCCGTGACCAGGCAACCCCAAGCACAAGAGATTCTGCAAAAGCTCAAAGAAGAAAACCTGTTCCTGATCCCGCTCGATCATCAGCAAGAGTGGTTCCGTTACCATGCCTTGTTCGCAGACTTGCTCCGCAAACGCCTGCATCAGACCCAGGCGAAAATGGTCGGTGAGTACCACTGCCGGGCAAGCCATTGGTATCAGGAAAACGAGCTGCCTGAACAGGCCATAGAACACGCCCTGGCTGGATGTGACTATTCACTTGCTGCGGGCCTGGTGGAAAAGGTCGGCGAAACAGTACTAAAGCGCGGCGAGGCGCATACACTGCTCCGCTGGCTGGAAGCATTGCCCGACGATGAAAAGCAGTCGCGACCCATGTTGTTTGTTTTCTATGGATTGGTGCTTATCGTGTGCGGACAACCTCCAGACCAGGCTTTACTCCCATTGGAGAACATCATTTCCACGGGCAACGTGGACGAGATAGTGGGGGAATTATCCACCTTTCAGGGATTATTGGCCATGATGCAGGGAAAGATACCGCAAGCCATCCAGCTAACTGAAAAGGCTTTGCAGCATCTGGTACCCCATAGGACATTCTTTCGCAGTCTGGCGGCTGATAATTTGGGCATGGCATATATATTGCTTGGGGATTCGGCCGCTGCCGCCAAAGCATTTGAGCAGGCTGTTGAGATCGCGGAACAATCGGATAATCTGATGTTGGCGCTGGGTGCGCTCTCGAACCTGGCTGGTTTGCTCGTCTTGCAAGGAAAGCTGCGCGCAGCCGCCAAATCCTATGATCGCATCATTAATTTAGCGGAAGAACGCTTGGGGAATCGCTCTCAGCAGACGGGAAAAGCGCAGCTCGGATTGGGGATGCTGGCCAGGGAATGGAATGATCTGGAGGGGGCTCTGCATTATTATGAGGAGGCGGCTGAAATGTTTAGGCATTCGGTTGAAATTGGCCTCCCGATTGTTTATTTGTCGATGGCCATGGTTAAGTTGAACCAGGGGGATAGCGAGGCCATGCAGGCCTACCTGGACCGAGCGCGCCAATACTCCCATGCCACTACGACCACCAAACTCGACGATAAATTAACGGAAGAAACCCAGGCCAGGATTTGGGCTCTGCAGGGAAAGGCCGACCTATTGGAAGAATGGTTGAATCTGCAAGGATATTTGAGTCCGGAGAAAATGGCAGAATTATCCTCAACCGATCCAAAGATCGCGGCTAAAATCCTCGTTGACCAAAATATATACCTGACGTTGGCGCGCTTTTACCTGACTGTCAAGCAGCCAGCACAGGCTCAGAAAGTTCTTGACCCGCTGCTGGATCTCTTCATGGAAAAAGGCCATGGGCGCAGAGTAATCGAGATCCTGGCTTTGAAGGCTTTGGCTCTTAAAGGTCAAGGGCAGCTGGATGCCGCGATGCAGGTGCTCGATCAGGTGCTCGCACTGGCGGAGCCAGAAGGATACCAACGCACATTTCTCGATGAAGGTGAACCCATGGCCCAGCTGCTTTACCAGGCCGCCAGCCGAGGGATTTATCCAGCCTATATTGGGAAGCTGTTGGCCGCTTTTTCGCATGCAGTCCCAAGCATCTCAAACGAGGTTAGAGAAATTCCTCTGGAAGATCAGTTGATCGAACCGCTCAGCGAGCGCGAGCTGGAGGTCCTGGTCCTGATTGCGGGTGGGCTGTCCAATCAGGAGATTGCAGCCCGCTTGCATATTTCGCTGAGCACCGTTAAATCGCATGCGTCGCAAATCTACAGCAAGCTCAATGTCAGCAACCGCACCCAGGCGGTTGCCAGAGCGCGCAGCTTGGGATTGATCCCTTTTATTTAGCCCATAATTGATTTTTAAGCGCTATCGAGGCTGGCGGGTACATCCGCCGGCCTCTTTACTTAAGCTTGCTTGAATCGTACTTCAATCATACTTTCGATGGGTGACAATCGTACCGGCTCTCCGATATTCTTGAGTTGGTTCGGAGATTTGATATGAAGGCTGATCGGAAAAATTCGCCAAATATGAAAGAAGCCATTTACCAGATCACTGTGGCAGAGTTTTATAACGAGAGCTGGTCCGAATGGTTGGGGGGCATGCAAATCTCTCCTGGGGTTGATGCGGATGGTTTTCAGGTCACGATCTGCACTGGAAAATTCCCAGACCAGGCCGCACTGCGCGGCGTATTGAATAAATTATGGGACCTCAATACAACCATACTCGAAGTAAAGCGTAAGGGTCCTCAACAACCATGGAGGTTAAAAAAATGAGTAAAACGAAATCAGTCAATGGAAACAGCACGATAGCCTTAAGTATCCGCGGCCTGACCAAATCGTATGGGAAGGTGGAGGCACTCAAAGGTATTGACCTGGAGGTGAAGTACGGTGAGATTTTTGGCTTCTTGGGCCCTAATGGGGCAGGCAAGACGACCACCATCCGCTGCATGCTCGATTCGATCCGTCCTGATGGCGGCGAGATGAGATTGTTGGGTTTTGATCCGCAATCTGACCCGATTGAAGTGCAAAAACGCACCGGTTACCTTCCTGGAGAAATGCAATTCTACGAGAACCTGACAGCCGAACGCCAGCTGCGTTTCTTCAATGATATGCGTGGAAACAGCGTTGATTGGCAGTATATTCGCCAGCTTGCCAGGCAGCTGAACCTTGATCTCACTCAGCCGATCAAAAACCTGTCGAAGGGCAACAAGCAGAAAGTTGGGGTCATCCAGGCTCTCATGCACCGGCCAAAGCTGCTGCTGCTGGACGAGCCAACCTCAGGCTTGGACCCTCTGATGCAGCAGGAAGTGTTGAACCTGATCCGGGAGACCAATCGCCAGGGAGCGACGGTATTCTTCAGTTCGCACATCATGAGCGAAGTTGAGCAGGTGGCCAACCGGGTAGCCATCATTCGGTCTGGGCAGATCGCAGAAGTTGCTGACACCAGTGCTCTCATGCATCGTTCACTGAACCGCCTGACTGTGCGCTTTAAAAGACCGGTGGAGATTGATTGCTTCAGCCAGCTCCCCGGGGTGGAACTGCTTTCGCAGGCCAACAATACGGTGGCCCAATTCCAGGTCGCCGGGGATATGGAAACCTTCGTTCAATTCCTTGGACAGACGCCCGTCCTGGATCTGGAAACCGAACATCCCTCCCTGGAAGAGATATTCCTGTCCTATTACAAAGAATAAGGAGAAATAAAAATGAAACGTTTATGGATCACTTTCCGCTATACTTTTATCCAATTGAAAGGTCAGATCATCGGCTGGGGGGCCGGCCTGGCCCTGCTGGGCCTGTTGATCGTTCCTTTCTATGAGGTTTTTGGTGCGCAGCAGGACCAATTCCAGCAGATGATGCAAAGCTATCCGGAGGAATTTTTAGCCTTCTTTGGCGGTGATGCCGAAAGTGTGCTAACCCCAGCCGGCTACCTTAAGATGTATGCCTTCTCGATGCTGCCGATCATTATTGGGATTTTCTCAGTCTTGGCAGGCAGCGGGCTGATCGTGAGTGATGAAGAGCGCGGCCGCTTGGACCTGATTGTGACCCACCCGGTGGGCCGCACTGCCATGTTCTTCGGCAGGTTCCTGGGATTTTTAGGCGCAGCCGCCTGCATCCTCTTGATCGGCTGGTTAGGGTTCTGCCTGCTGCTTGGACAATCCAGCCTGGGCCTTAACTGGGGGCAGGTTGCCGTGCCGTTCATCTCGCTCTTTGCTCAGGTGATGATCTACGCTGCATTTGCGATCCTGCTGAGCATGGTGCTGCCAACCCGAAACCTGGCCGCCATGCTGACAGGTGCGCTGCTAGTGGTCAGCTATTTTGTATCCTCGATGATCTTCATGGATGAGCGGCTGGAGATGGCGGCCAAAGCCTTGCCGCACTATTACTATCAAATTGCGCTATCGTTTGAAGAGTTAAACCTTAGCTGGCTTTTTGGCTTGTTTGGTGTGAGCCTGGTGATGGTTTTACTGGCGTGGCAGCTTTTTATCCGCCGTGACATCCGCTTGTCTGGTGAGGGCAGTTGGCGGTTCCCCACTTTATTTAGCCGGCGCAAAACGAGAAAACTAATTGCCTAATGTTAAAAAAAGGCTTTGCCTGAAGGGTTTACCAGGCAGGGCCTTTTTTGATTCCCCGCCCAATGCTGCCAGTGAAAGCATTCATGAGGGAATATCTATCTCAGGTTGTATATATAAATAGGTCTCTGGTTAGGTAAAACCCTTCAAGTTTTCCGTTATACTGGAATAGACTGGCCCATCCAATTTGGATTATATGGGCGTGGAACAATTAGGGAAGACCATCATGATTGAGCGAATAAGAAACGCACTTCGACGCTTACAATGGAAGCTGACCCTGAGCTATACCGCTGTTACAGTGGGTTCGATGCTGATTGTTGTACTCGTTCTGGGGTACCTGTTGTTTTCAACCACCTTCATCCCGCTGGATATTTATAACAGGGAAATTAAACCTGCAGACTGGACAAAGATCATCTACGAAAACACGGCTCCTTTTTGGCGCCCAATTTTGTCTCAAGATCCCATCGACCTGGATTTGATTTCAGCCTTAATGCAGGAATCCAGTCTGCAGATCACTGACAGAGCTTTCCTCCAGGTTGGCAATTTCGAGATCAATATGCGAACAATGGCCAAGGGAAGTGCTTATATGGTAGACCCTGATGGGGTCTTGCTTGGAAAATACAATTCCGATTTGGTTTCTGAAGCCGCCATCGGCAAGCCGCTGGATTTGGGGATTTTGCCCGGCTTGGCGGAGCCTATGAAAGCCGCCTTGAGCGGAGAAGATGATCCGGAGCAGTTATTTGTCACGATTGAACCAGCTCAGCGCTTTTTCTTTTTGGTGCCCATCCGCGACGAGACCAACCAGAATCTTTTAGGCGTTGCCGTCGTTTTTATCGAGGATCTGCCAACCTCCGAAGAAATCCCGACCACGCTGTGGACATTGGTGGGCAGAAGTGTCTTGATCCTTCTGCTGGCCGTGGGGATAATCGGTACCCTTTTCGGGGCCATGACCGCCAGCGGTATGGTCTCGCGTTTGGGGCGGGTTTCGCAGGTGACGGATGCCTGGAGCAAGGGTGATTTTTCTGATTTTATTGAGGACCCGGCTGGAGATGAGATCAGTATCCTGTCCGATCGTCTCAATCATATGGCCGCACAACTGCAACAGTTCCTTAAGAGAAGCCAGGAGATGGCGGTTTCTGAAGAGCGCAACCGTCTGGCGCGCGACCTGCACGATAGCGCCAAGCAAGAAGCTCTGGCTGCTTCTTTACATTTGGGAACGGCCCTGACCCTTTTCGAGCGCGATCCGGAATCCACAAAAAGCCATCTGGTTGAAGCTGATCGCCTGGTGGATTCGGTGCGAGGGGAGTTGACGGACTTGATCCATGAACTGCGCCCACCAACCATGAATGGAACTCGTTTTGATGAAACCATTAATGAATACCTGATTGACTGGGCCCATCAAACTGGGATTGAAACCACCCTGAATGTGGAGGGCTTTATCGATTTGCCCTTGGAGACCAAACAGGCCATCTACCGCATCATGCAGGAATCCCTGGCAAACGTCACCCGGCATAGTTCCGCACATAAGGTTGATGTGACAATAAATTTTGGGGAACAGGCAGTTATGTTCTGCGTGCGCGACAATGGTGTGGGGTTTGATCCTCACCATCCTTACGATGGAATGGGGCTTGTCTCAATGCGTGAGCGGGTGGAATCACTCTCAGGCGAGTTCTCTATTGAAAGTGAGCTGGGACAAGGGACAAAAATCTGTCTGACCATTCCGATTAACTAGGCAAGGAGGCAAGTTATGCCAGAACCGATCACAGTCATGATCGTGGATGACCATGAGATGGTNNGTACGCTTAGCGCGCGAATTTGTTCCGGATGTGGTTTTGATGGACCTGGTCATGCCTGAAATGGATGGCGTGCAAGCCACCCGCAAAGTAAAAGATGTCAGCCCGCGCACCCAGATCATAATTTTGACCTCCTTTCATGAGGATGAACATATTTTTCCGGCTCTGCAGGCTGGAGCGATTTCCTATTTGCTGAAGGATGTAAAAGCCACCGAACTGGTTGAAGCCATTCGCCGGGCTGCCAAAGGGGAAGCTACCCTGCATCCACGCGTGGCGGCTCGCCTGATCAAGCAGTTCAGCCACAAGCAAACAGACAAAGCCCGCCTGTTTACAGAATTGACGGAGCGGGAGGTGGAAGTGCTTTCCCTGATCGCCAGGGGCTTTACGAACCAGAAAATAGCTGATGACCTGGTCATCAGCATCGGAACGGTCAAAGGCCATGTCAGCAATATTCTCAGCAAACTTCATCTGGCAGACCGCACCCAGGCAGCAGTGTTCGCCTGGCAGGAAGGGATTGTAGACCGCGAGTAGCCCGGCAGGCAGATACCTGCCTTGCGATACATGACTCCGGGGGGGATTTTTGAGGGTTTTTTCATCAACCGTACACCTTAATACACTTTCTTGGGATAGGTTAAATTTCAGCCTGGAGGCCAGTTTGAAACATTCCCCTGGCCTCGTGTGATTTTCGTCCCAGCATGCTACTCTTTTCTCAGAAAGGAGTATCTTATGGAAACATCTGTTGATTTACGCAAGCCCTGGCAGCGAACTCGCTGGGCTCAAGCATTGGCGATCGTCCTTGGTTACAGCCTGCCGCTGGCAGTTTTCTTTGTCCAGTTAGGCAGCGGAGCGGCAAGCAGCGAGGGCTACCTGATCTACGCCGGGCTCTATACATTGCTGGTGCTTGCCGTGCTCTTGCTTGTCCTGTGGTTCCTGTGTGGGGAAAAGCCCAAGGCCCTCAACCTTAAGCCCGGTACCTGGTGGAAGGATTTAGCCGGCGGCATTATCCTGGTTGGCATCACCTTTTCTATGAAGATCGTTTTTGATCCCATAATTGCCAAATATGCCCATCGTGCTTCGGATAGCGAGAGTGGATTTAGCCAATTATTTGAAACGCTGGCTGCAAATCCATGGCTGTTGGCTTTGTTCCTCGGCCCGATCTTGTTCATTGGTGTGGCAGGCTCCGAAGAACTGACCCGCATATTCTTCATCACCCGCTGGAGGAATATCTCCTCTTCAAAGCTGTGGCTTGGGATCGGGGTCTTTCTGTCGGCTGCTTTGTTTGGCCTCAATCATATCCGGCAAGGCCCCGCGGGAATAATCTCTGTAACGCTCAATGGCCTGGTTATGGTGCTGTGGTACCTGCGTTTTGGGCGCGTCTTCCATCTTGTGGTCGCCCATTATCTATATGATGCCATTCAAATCATTTTTATCGTCAACCTCATCTGGCGTGGGTTGATATAAATTTTTTAGGTTAGGAGTTGAATCCATGAAAAAGTTAACCAACTGGATTAAAAACCATCAAATTGCCGCTTTTTATCTGATTGCCTTTGCCATCACCTATGGGCTGGGATTCTCGTATGATGCGGTCTTGAATCGGGACCAGGGCTTCTGGCTGCCTATTGTTTTCCTGGCCCTTTGCGGTCCGGCCTTTGCAGGAATTATCGTCTCAGCCGTTGCTAATCCCCAACCCAAGCAGGGCTCTCGCAGGTCATTCTGGATAGCCTTTGGGGTGGCATGGCCTGTGTCTTTGGCAGTTTACCTGGCCAATTTTAAATTCATCGAACAGGCATCCCTGTCTCCGATCTTGTTGGGTGTCTTTGCAATCTCAGTCCTGCCAGTCGCCTTTGTGATCGCGGCCGCCTTTTCCCGCAACCTGGCGGTCAGACGCTATCTGTCCTCGATGGTCCGGCTGCGGGGGGTGTGGGGCTGGGCGCTGTTGGGCCTGCTGCTGGTGCCATTTTTGATAGTGGTCTCGATCCCCTTAAGCAGGCTTTTCGGTGTGCAAGCTTACCCGGATTTCCAATTCCCGGAGATTTCGCTAACCCTGATTGGCCTGGCCGTGGTCAAATTCTTTTACCAGCTCTTCTTCTTCAATACAACGGCAGAAGAGATTGGCTGGCGAGGCTTCGTGATGCCCCGGCTGCAAGCCCGCACCAGTCCGCTATTGGCTGCTCTGCTCATCGGTGTTATCTGGGCGCCATGGCATTTTTTGTTCTGGCAGGCGGATGGAGACCCTGTCCTGACGGTGGAATTCTGGGCAATGATGCTCATCGCACACAGCCTGTTATCTGTGCTGATTGTATGGATCTGCAACCGGGCCAGGGGCAATATACTGGTAGCCGGGATCACACATGCGGCCACCAATACGGTTCAGATGTTTGTGCCTGCCGTCAATTTGTTTTTGGTGGTTTTATTGGTTGCCGCACTGCTGGTGGTCCTGCTCGACCGCATGTGGAAAAAATTACCTTCCGGCCATCCAGCGGTCTACCAGTCTCGCACAGCCGTGCGCCATAGCCAGAATGTATATGTGACTCCAGCAGTAGAGCAAGACAAATTGGTCACGATGGAGGTCTCTGATGTCTGAAAGTAATTTAAAACCCACTCGCTGGTATTACCTGGTCGCTTTATTGATCCCGTTTTGTGCCTGTTTTGGGGCGGGAATGTTTGTGGTTCTATCTATACCAAATCTCCCGGGAGCCTTAGAAGGCATGGGGATCAATGATCTGACCCAGGTGCGCGTGCCAGGGTCTGCTGAAATCCTTTTCCCGAAAGCAGGTGGCTACGCAGTGTATTATGAATACCGCAGCCTTCTCAATGGCGAGAAATTTGCGGGCGGCCCATATCCCCCTGAGATCGATTGCCGCCTGAGCTCGAGATCAACCGGGGAAGAGGTTGAGATCTCCTCAAACTTTGTTGAGGGCAATACCTATTCCACCCGGAATGAGGAACGGGTCGGGGTATTGATCAAAAGCATTACCATTCAGAAGCCTGGCAGCTATGTTTTCTCCTGCCACTACCCGGATGGCGAGACCTCCCCAACAATTGTGCTGGCAGTTGGGCCCAATATTGTCTGGGAGTTCTTCAATGTTGCCGTGAAACCGATTTCAGCCCTCATGGTTGGGTCACTGGCATTTATCAGCGCCAGTGCAATCTCGCTCCTGATCGTGGTTGTTGTGGCCTACAAACGGCACCAGGTCAAAAAGAGGTTTCAAACCGACAAAATGAATTAGGCTTGCCGGGTGACAGGGCAGGTATGAATTTGCGCATCCTGATAGCTGCGTTTGACGATTTCAGATAATGGAAGGTGATCAGCCTTGGTTGGTGAGGGGCTGGGATCGCGGGTCAACCAAGTTTTTCTATCGCCGATCTTTCGTGTTCTGAAAGCTCTGCTGCAGCAAGAAGATACTGTTTGTATTTCCTTTTCATCTTCTCGGGGTCATCAGATAGAAATGCTTTTAATAGATCTCCTTGAAACTCTGCAATCTCAAGGCGCAAATAATAGGTCAGCATTTCTTTCAGGTGTGCAAGCACGATCATGCCGGTCAGTAGTGGGTGGTTATTGGTCACGTTGGCATCCGGAAATTGGATCCCATGTTCCAATTCAACTTCGAGCCCCTTTTTAAATTCCTCGGTCGAAATCATCAGGGCTTCTTTCCCTACTTCTGCCTGGATGATTTTCGCTTCCTCCCATGCTATACGCGGCTCGGTGAGCTGTGTCCAATCTGAAAGGTTTAGCTCCTGACAGACACGCTGGACTTCAGATTTGGAAATATATTCGGGCATTTTCATCATTATTTTCCCTCAGGTTTTTAAAATCCGGGAATTTGCAGGTGTCAACCAGAGATGCTCCGGATTGCGATTAAGCGCTAGCAGATCGTATCAGACTAGCCAGTTGAAAAAGGGGGATCAGCGCTCATATCAATTATATACAAACAAGACCCCGGATAAAATGTTTTGGGTGAAAGTTCAGCTGTCGATGCAGGAAATAACAAGTTCGATCAAATTCAATCCATGGTTAAGCCGTTTGATGATGATCCAAAAATACCCTTATCCTCAAATCAAAACCTGTATTTATTTGATTTGAGGACAGTAAGAATCTATTCCCGAAGTCCCCTTAGCATCATGGCACACTGGGATTAGCTACTCAATGCGCGAAACCAGCAAGGCTGCTACTCATAGGCCAGCACCTCATTGATCGTCAGCCGGGCAGCATTCCGGGCTGGCATTATACTGGCAACAATCGAAAGCACAATCACAACACCCAGCCAGATGAATACCCCCACTGGGGTAAAAGTCAATGACATATTGGATCCCAGCATCGAATCGCTGATGATCTTCAGTAACAATTTGCTGATGGGAAAAGAAAGGCCGATCGCCAAAACCCATGTGATCAACCCTATCATGGTGCCTTCAATGACGACAGATTTCATGATCTCAAAATCTACTGCTCCAATGGCTCTCATCACCCCAATTTCCCGGGTTCGCTCCAATACATTCATCCCCATTGTTCCGGTCAGCCCGATGCTGCCGACAAAAGCAGTCAGCAATGCCATAATCATTAAGAATACGACCAAAATATTTATGGCCCTGGCATTATCTTCCTGAATCACCAGGCCAGCCATAATGCCTGTGACACGGAAATCATGGTCAGATAGCCGCTGATTGAGTATCTGGGCGATCTCTTTCTGCTTTTCAAGCGTATGTTCGGCAGTGATTACCCGGTAGGAGTAAGCTTGGTTTGGCAGGTTGAGCAAATCGGCAACGTAATCAAAATCTGCATAGGCTATCGTGTCGCCCACCATGCTGATGAAACGAAAAACGCCTACCACTGTCCAGGGTTCCACACGCTGTCCTGGCACTTTGATCAGAATGCTGTCACCAGGCTGTAAATCCGGATAGTATTTATAGATTGCATCAGATGTAACCACCGATTTTTCTTCCCCAGGCAGCAACCAGCGACCAGCGATCAAATCAGGGTCTAACAGCGAAGTATCTGTAGGCGGAGCGATGACATGCATATTCTCAACCACTTGATCATCTGCATCCCAGATTTCAGTGCTAACTCCTCCCCAACCTTCCACATCTACTACCCCCGGGATGGATAACGCGAGTTTTTCAATGCGTTTAAGTGGGTAAGGTTGTCCAAAACTAATGGTGACATCTCCTAAAAAGTGCATTGTCATTTGATCAATGAATTCAGTCATAGAAGTCCGCACATTAAAAACGGCGATAAAAATTGCTCCGGCAGCCGTCAGCGTGATGATCGTTAACATAAGACGCCCGGTATGTCGAAAAGTATTCCGGATAGACAGCAAAATCGGCCGGCCAATGAAACCAAATCGCTTGGTAATCTGGTTAAACCAGTCAAACCCAGTAGCTTGATTGGCCTGGTCGCTACTGATTGCCCGCCGCACATTGGTCTTTGAGACTTTGTTCACAGGAAAAAAACCTGCTCCTAACGGGATCATGAAAGCAATCAGCACCTGGACGATGATCGCACCTGGAATGATGCGGAATCCTTGTAAGGCTGAATTCATGGTATAGGCAATGTAATCGGCCAAAGCATACCCTGCAACTGCACCAGTGGGTACAGCAACAATCAATGCAGTCAGGCCGTAGAAAACTATCAGCGCCATATACATTCCCATAATTTGGAATCTTCTCCCCCCTATAAGTTTCATCACCCCAATCTGACGCATATGTTGAGTCAATAATGCATTCAATGTATTGATGATTAAAGAACCGCTCAAAAAGGTGATCAGTCCTCCCAAAACACCCAAAACACCTAAAACGGCTAATACCAGTGATCCCATAGGATGCTCATCCGAGACCTTTGTTTCAGTCCGGTAGATCTGGCGTTGGTGGCGCTCGATCTTGTCTTCGATTACCGCTGCCAGCATCTCAATTTCGCTTTCATCACTGCCTGCACCGCTGATTTTGACAAGCAAACGGTTGTAATACTTGGGCATATCAAAAGATGACAGAGAATCTATGGTTAGATAGGCTTTAGGATTTGCTGTAAAATCGCCGGCCCCGGTTACCTGGTCACCGACAATACCGACGATAGGCAATGTGTGTGTTGTGTCATTCGCAAATTCCACTAGAATGTGATCGCCAGTTTTATACCCGGTGTTGGCCATGAAATCTTGACTGACCAGCAGCTCCCGCCGGCCTGGATATTGAGTTCCTTCAAGAGTAGAAAGTCGATTGATCCCCATAGCTTCAAAATCCGTAACCGCGATCAAATCCAGGTTCTGCCATTCCACCCCATCAAGGCTGGAGCGTACCTCAGAGATTTGGCGCCCTTCGGCAGCGGCCACACCAGGGATTTGTTCAATTACCCGGATAAAATCCTCCGCAAATGGGTCTGTCCAGATCTCAATATTCACTGGGGAGACTGATGCGTAGTTATGGTCGATGTCATCAGCCAGGATCACATAAGCACTGACAATCATCCCAACTGAAAATACACCTACCGCGATGGATGCAACCACCAGCAATGTGCGCATTTTGTTGTCCCACAGATCGGAGAGCACCTTGCTCCAGCGGGGTTTGAGGAAATTGGGCTTGACCTCAGTTTTCATCTATCTGTTTTCCTTCGCTTTTTGTTTTCAGATAACCGGGCATCTGCAATCTCCCGCATTTCACTGCGGGTCAGGGGGGATCCGTCAACAAAATTAAAAAACTGTTCTCGAGACAGGAAGGCAATTTGTGCCCCTTTGGCAGATGCCCGGACACCCGCTACTGATCTCCCACCCCGGATCAGTTCGATCTCGCCAAAAAATTGTCCCGAACCCAGGCGCGCCAGGCTGCGTTCATTGGCGCGTCCGCTGTTAACCACGATTTCCACTTCACCGCAGACGATCATGCAGAAATGATCAACTGGTTTCCCCTGATGGAGGATCACTTCGCCAGGTTCATAATACTGCTTGTAGGCCAGATGAGTGGCTTCCAACATCTGTGGATGAGATAAATAAGGCAATGCGCGAGCAATTGTCTGGTCAATAATCTCACCATCGGAGAGGATGATTGTCTGGTCGGTCCGCTGAGTGATGGAGGGATCGTGGGTAACGATAAGGATCGTTTTTCCGTCAGCCGCCATTTGCTCGAACAGGTTGAGGATGTTGGCAGCCGAACGGGAATCCAGATTGCCCGTTGGCTCATCTGCCAGGATCAATGCGGGGTCAGTCGCCAAAGCCCGAG
The DNA here is from genome assembly GCA_003486225.1 of Chloroflexota bacterium. The sequence continues at coordinate 1,839 of DNGN01000196.1, read as the reverse complement.
CAATCGCGGCGCTTTGTTGCTGTCCGCTGGAGACGGAGCCAGGCAATTTGTGGGCTTGCTCCTCCAGCCCGACCATTTTTAGTAATTCCATTGCTTTTTTGGGTCTTTCATTGAATCCATATACATTGCAGTAGTCCATCGGCAGCATCGTGTTCTCGAGCAAGGAAAGCGTAGGCAGCAGCTGGAAGAACTGGAAAACCACCCCCATATTCCTGCCCCGCCACAGAGCCAGTTCACTTTTACCCAATTGGTAGATCTGTTGATTCCCGACAATCACCTCACCCGCTGTAGGATGGTCAATTCCGGTGATCATGTTTAATAAGGTCGATTTCCCGCTGCCAGACTTGCCGACAATTGAAATAAACTGCCCATAATTCAGCTGCAGATTAATTGATTTCAGAGCCTGGAATTTACCAGCCGGGGATTCGAAAATCTTGTCGACGTTATGAAGGACAATTGCCGGATGACTAGGGCGCGGCATCGAGGAATTAGACACATACTTCACACTGGAAGGTTTTCCTGAGGGTTCAGGATCTTCAGTAATATCGCCGGGCGAGGTGAGACTAACTTCTTCTCTGTCAGGGAATATGGCACTTTCATCCCGGAGCATTTCAAAATCTGAGGGGGGGCCTAAAACCCCATCAACAATCTGCATCCTACGGGAGAATCGTGGGACCAAACTTTCGTCATGCGTCACCATAACCACTGTCTTGCCTTGGGCCACCAATTTCTCAAAGATCTGGTAGATCGTTTCGGCAGTCACCGAATCAAGATTGCCGGTCGGCTCGTCGGCGATGATTAGAGCAGGATCATTGACCAATGCCCTGGCGATTGCCACGCGCTGCTTCTGTCCGCCAGAGATATGTGCGGGGATCTTATAGGCATGCTCACCAATTTCAACCAATTCGAGCAATTCCAATGCCCTTTTTTTGCTCAGAATGGGTTTGTAGCTGCCCAGGAAATCGGGCGGCAGCATCACGTTCTCAAGCAAAGTCAGCGACGGCATCAGTTCAAAGGATTGGTAGATGATCCCCACATTTTGACCGCGCCACGCAGCTCTTCTATCTTCACTCAAATCATGAATGGATACCGGGCCTTTCCCTGCACCGAAAAATTGAACATCGCCCGATGTGAGATCACTAATACCAGAGATCATATTGAGCAGCGTGGTCTTGCCGGCACCGGATTTACCGGTAATTCCCAGGAACTCGCCCTCACAAATATCCAGGTTGACATCTTTTAAAGCCATGAAAGGTTCTGCCCCGGTTTCATAGGCTTTCATCACACCACGCATCTGGATAATGATTTTTTGTTGTCTATCTATCATGAACATGCAACCTGTAGGCCTTAGATGGAAGGTAATGGTTATTGTTTGGTATCAATATCCACAAAAACGGTCATGCCCCACCGGGCAACATCAGGGATTTCATCCAATGTGATCACTACAGTGTAATTGACCCCGGAACCATCAGAAGCTTTGGGTGAAATCTCTATGATCGTGCCTTCAAAGACCTGATCAGGTATGGCATCAAAAGTAACTTCAGCTACATCTCCCAGCTTGATCTGGACAACGTCAATTTCGTTGAGGTCCGTAGTTTCTACCCGCAGGGAATCAAGGTTGGCAAGCACGACCACAGGCTGACCCGGAGATGCCCATTCGCCTTCAGAGATCATTACGTCTGCAACCACACCATGGAATGGGGCGGTCAGGGTCTGGTTTTCGATCTGTTCAAGCACAGCATCTACCTGGGCTGAAGCTGCAGCAATACGCGCTTCGGCCAATGCCACCTGATCCGGGTCTGGTCCTTCCAAAATATCTGCATAATCACGCTGAGCCTG
>DNGN01000181.1 GCA_003486225.1 Chloroflexota bacterium | reverse complement strand
TGGTAGTCCGGCTTGCGCACTACTGGTCCTGGCAGGCTCATCACGAAAGATTCCAGGGCTTCAATTGCCTGGAAGGGGTGATCTTCTGGCGGCAGGGTTTCCAGGTACTGGAGAGTGGCCTGGGCACCCTTCTCGCCATCTTTTTTGGCAGTGCCGACCAGACCGCTGCTGGCCTCGCGCGCCCACCCAGCCAGGAAGATACCTTCCACCGGTTGTTGAGTTTCCTCGTTATAAGCTTCGTAGGAGATGCCGTCAACCGGGAAGCGCGGCGCGGGGTTTTTGGCATATTCCTGCCATCTGTCCAGCGGCAGTCCAAAGCTCTGTGAAACCCGGTCGCCGATACAGAAGATTACCGTATCGCCCTCCAAGATTTCAGTCGTTCCCAGCCCGACAGAGCTGGTGGAGCCGTTCTCGCGCAACTTAAGGGTGGTATGTTCGATCTCCAGCCCGGTCACATTGCCTTGTTCATCCCCGACAATGGCTTTAGGGGTGGCCAGAAAATGGAATTTAAAGACCGTATCAGAGTTGTTATCCTGGGCCTGCAGCAAGGCAGACAGNNGCGATTTCAGCATCCAGCGCCTGCAGGTCCAGATTCTTGGCGACGCTTTCCATTTCCTTTTTATCAAATTTGACATCGGCTGGTCCTCGTCGGACAACTGCTGTCACCTGCTTAACTTTCAGGTCTTTGACGCAGTAGCGGGCAATATCGATCATCACATTGCCTGCCCCGATCAAGATCACCTTCTCACCAATATTAAACTGCTGGGTGCTGAAAGGCGGCAGCTGGTTGTAATGGTATACCAGGTCCTTGGCGTGGAAGGCACCCTTGAGTTCCTCTCCGGGCATGCCCAGCCATTTTGTGCCCTGNNGGATTGTTTTTGTTGACGGTCAGGTTGCCAAAATAATGGATCCCCGGATGTTCCATGATGCGCTGGAATTGTTTTCGCAGCCCGAGTTTCATTTTGAATTTATCGTAATAGATGCCGTATTCGGCTAAACCGCCGGGTTTCACATCCCGGTTGATCAGTGCGACGGTCATTCCTGCGTCGGCGAGCTGGCGGGCGGCAAATAAACCGGCTGGGCCAGCGCCGATGACTGCTACTGGGTGCAGTTTTGTATTTTGCATATTGAATCTTCCTCCAGTTTTATGCTCCAAGCTGGTTGCAAATAGATTATAGTCTGATTTGGATTAATTCCAAATAATTTGACGCAGTGAGTATCCAAATTCTTTTGTCTATGCTATAGTCAATTTAGCCATGATTTTTAGGTTCTTACAAGAAAGAAGGTTCCCGATGGATTCCTTTGGCAAACCTTACCCAAAAATTGAAAGAAATAAAGACCTGTTAGAAAACAAAAACAAGGCCAGTCTGCCGCCAAAGGTGCGCAGAATGCTTTTTCAGGGCAATTTTCTGCCAGCCTTCTGGACAATTGGGTCTGCTTTCTCTATTGTGCTGAATATCATCTTGCTGGTCACGGTCTTCGTGTTGGGCAAACAGCTCTTCAGCATCAAGCACATGCTCACCAATGATGTGGTCGGCGGATTATACTACAATTTTTTACTGATGGATCAGGCCAAGATCGCCACCAGCATTCAGGTGGAAGATACAATTTCTGTGCAGTTTGATATGCCGCTCAATCAAAAAACCATGGTTGTGTTGACCAAAGATACCCCCATTGATGGTGCCAATGTCAGCATGAGAACGGGCGGCCTGAATATCTACCAGGCACCCACGGATATTATTTTACCGAAGGGAACCAAACTGCCGGTTGAGCTTGATCTGGTTATTCCAGTGGATACCCAGATCCCAGTCAGCCTGACCGTGCCGGTTGATATCCCCCTCAGCCAGACCGATCTGCATGAACCGTTCGTCGGCTTGCAGGATGTGGTCTCACCTTTCTATTGGATGCTGGTTGANNCATCCTCGGACCATGGACGGAGTTTTGCGTCCAGAAGGTTAATCCTCCCCGTATTCATACACCAGGTTAAAGGTTACCCCTTGTGGGTCTGTAACCATGGCCATCCGCACCGGCAGATACATTAAGGTGTCGATGGGTTCCTCTCCCTTTGCACCCGCCGCCAAAAAGGCAGCATACAGGCGGTCTACTTCCTCGGGGGTTTGCAAGTAAATGGGGACTTCAACGTTGCGCGAGCTATCTTCCCGGGCAGGAAAGACGGTCAGCCAGCTGTCACCAATCCTCCAGCCGTGCGTGTTCTCTCCTTCCAGATAAGCTGGCGGCCCGAATACGTGTTCAAAGAAGCTGAGAGCGGCTGGATAATCTTGATAATACAGGGTGGCTCCGAGTATGCCTCGCAGCAGGTATCTTGGTTGTGGGGCTGGGTCTACGTGATATTTTTTCCGGTAGGTTTCAAAATCCATCAGGTGACCATCTCCGCCCGAACAGCCTGGTATAGATTCTCAGCTTTGAGTTCGCTCAGGCTGTAGCAGGGGGCCTTCAGGTGATCGGCCAGTCCCTGGGCAAGACCTTGGTCGAATGCCTGGTGTTCCATATTGATCACCACCGAGCGGATGTTTTCTTGCGAGATCTTCTCAGCCAGTTTGTGCGCCTCTTCCTGAGGGGGGACTTCCCCGGTCATCGAGACATTACCTGCCCCGTCTGTCAGGATGATCAGCAGCGGCAGCACATCCGGGTGGGAAATCTTCTCGCGTTTGATCACCTCATAAGCCAGGAACAAACCTGCCGATAAGGGTGTCTTGCCACCGACTGGAATATCCTTGAGCGCGCGTTGGGCCAGCTGGATTGAATTGGTAGGGGGCAGCACCAGATTTGCCCGGTCTTTTTGGAAAACGACTAAACCAACCCGGTCACGGCGCTGGTAGGCATCAGTCAGCAAAGACAGGATAGCTCCTTTGGTGGCGGCCATGCGTTCAGCCACAGCCATCGACCACGAGGCATCTACCACAAACAGCACCAGGTTGGCGGTCAGGCGCACGCGCACTTTGCGCTGCAGGTCTTGTTTATTGATCGAGAAAGCTAGGCCGCGTTTGGCACGCTCAGGTGCCCGGCGGATCTGGAAGGGGGCGGCTGCCCGCAGGGTGGCATCGAATGCGATATCATCGCTGCGCCCCATGGCCGGGCGTGCCTGGATATACCGCCCGCGCTTGCGTTCCGTGCGCGTGCGAGAGCGTCTGCCGCTCTGCTTGCGGCTGAGCTTATCCAGCTGGTTATCTAACCTGCGTGGGGTAAAGGTTTCGCCAAAGGATACTTTCTGACCCCCATCCCACCAATAAGCGCTGCCTGTATCAAAGACATCCTGCGGTCCCGGTTCAGGCGGGGCCTGGGAAGGGGTTTCCTCAGAGATGCGCGGTTCTACTTTTTTTTTTCAGAAGGGCTGGGTTCACCTTCTTCGCCAGGGCGCTCTTCGCCCTCGCCTTCGCCGACAAGCTGGTCCTGGATTTCCTGGATCCGGCTTGAAAGCTGTTCCATGGTGACTTCTGCCTGGTTGAACGGCCCACGTTTGATACGGTGCGGCAGGGCCAGTTCTGCTGCCAGGGCAATATCCAGATCGTTAATCTTGGTTCGCCCGTCAAACGCAGCCTGAGCCCTGGCCGCCTTGAGGATCACCAAATCGGCCCGGTGCCCGTCCACATTGAGCGAGGCTGTCAGGGTCGCAATGGCGATCAGGTCCCGGCTGGTGTAGGTGACGGCATTGACCAGGTTCTTGGCCGTCGTGATCTGGTCTGCCAGTTTCTTTTCCTCTGGCTTCCATTTTTCCCGAAAGCTAACCGGATCGGCCTCGAAGGCCAGGTTGCGTTCCATAATGGCGACCCGTTCACGGGCTTCGTGAATACCGCGGATATCCACTGAGAGTGCAAAGCGGTCGAGGAGCTGCGGGCGCAGGTCACCTTCCTCCGGGTTCATGGTGCCGATCAGGATGAAGCGCGCCGGATGAGAAAAAGAAATCCCTTCACGTTCAACGATATTGGTGCCCATTGCCGCAGAGTCGAGCAGCACATCGACAACATGGTCATCTAGCAAGTTGACCTCGTCAATATACAGCAAGCCGCGATTGGCTGCCGCCAAAACACCGGGTTCAAATTTTCGCAGTCCTTTTTGGATGGCGCTTTCGATATCTAAGGAGCCTACTACCCGGTCTTCTGTGGCGCTGACTGGAAGATCGATAAAGGGAACTGTGCGTATTTCCACCTCCATCGGGCTGCCTTCTTTCAGACGGTCTTTGGCCCAGTCCGACCAGGTTTCAGGTGAGCTGGGGTTGTCGTTAAAGGGTGACCCGGTGATTACCTCAATCTCTGGCAGGAGCGCGGCCATAGCACGTGCCGCCGTGGACTTGGCGGTTCCGCGTTCTCCGCGGATCAGCACGCCGCCAATCCGGGGGTCGATCGCGTTCAGAATCAACGCCCGGCGCATTCTTTTTTGCCCTACAATGGCTGTAAACGGGTATATTGCTCGCATTTTCCACTCAAGTTCTTAGATTTCGCCCCCAATCTTATCACAAAGGTTGCCAACTTGCATGTGTTCCTTTATAATACCGCGTATCTCATTTATGGAGACAATAGCAACCATGGATCAATTAGATGCCCAAAACGGGCCAAATACCGAAGAAGTACAGAATCAAAAGGAGGCTGAAACCGACGAACTCTCGATGGAATCATTACTCGCTCAGGACGATATATCTCTGGATATGCCGAAACAGGGCGAGATCCGAACCGGAATGATTGCAAGTATCACCGGAGACGAGATTCTGGTGAGTATTGGGGCCAAATCGGAGGGTGTTATTCCCAGCCGGGAACTCTCCCAACTCCCCGCGGAATTTCGCGAAAGCCTAAAAGTAGGGGAAGAAATCGAAGTTTTTATTGTGAACACTGAAGGCAGGCATGGAACCATCCTGCTGTCAGTGCAGCGCGCCTTGGAAGAAAGTGACTGGGACCAAGCCGAGAAGTTTCTCAAAAGTAAAGAAGCTTATGAAAGCGAGATCAACGGTTACAACAAAGGCGGCTTGATTGTCTTGATGGGCAATCTGCGCGGGTTTGTCCCCGCATCGCAGGTCAGCCTGTCGCGCCGCATGGCTTATGGCGGCGATTCGCCAGACCAGCGTTGGTCTGGTATGGTCGGTGAACCGATTGTGGTGCGCGTCATTGAAGTGGACCGTGAACGACGCCGACTAATCCTTTCGGAGAAAGCTGCTTCCCAGGAATCACGCGAGACCTTGAAGTCGAAACTGCTGGATGACCTGGAAGAAGGTATGGTGCGTGTTGGACGAGTAACCAGCCTTGCCGACTTTGGTGCCTTTGTCAACATCAATGGCGCCGATGGCCTGGTCCATCTTTCCGAAATTTCTTGGGACCATATTGATCACCCCAAAGAGGTGCTCAAAGTGGGACAGGAAGTCAAGGTCAAGATCATCAGTATCGACCGGGAACGCAAAAGAATCGGCCTGTCTCTCCGCCAACTTAAAGACGACCCCTGGGATCAGCATGTGGAAGCCTACCAGGTTGGACAGTTGGTTGAAGGCAAGATCACCCGCCTGACCAAATTTGGTGCCTTCGCCCAGATTGATGAAAATCTTGAAGGTCTTATCCATATTTCCGAGCTAAGCGAACGCCGCGTTGAACACCCCAAAGAGGTGTTGTCGGTAGATGATATTATCACTTTGCGAATTATCAAAATTGATACCAATCGTCGCCGGATCGGGCTGAGTTTGCGAAAGGTTGAATCCCTCAAATACAGCGAGATGGATTGGGAGATGGCCTTAGCCGAACTGGATGGTATTGACCTGGTTGAAGAGGATGATACCGAACCAGAGCCTGAAGTGATTTTGGACCAAGAACCAGAAGCAGAAGAAGCAGATGCCCCGGTTGAGGAAGAACAAGAACCGGTTGTGGCTGAAGNNCAACCGAAAGAATAGTCTTAAACTTCAGACATTGAGTAATCGAAAGGCACATCGGCAAACGATGTGCCTTTTTGATTTGGTGATAGTTTTCGCTTCAGCAAGCGACAATTGGTATGCTTATTGTACGATCTGGGATGAATGTCTTAGAAATATATTAAATTTGTGCGAAAGGGTTTATTCTCTGGTAGAATCACAATGTCGCAACGCGACTAATTTTATCCTATTCCGCCAATATTTATCTGTTTTTATCAATTGTTTGCATCTCAGTTTGGTTAGATTAGAAATTGCGTTGGGAAAAGTAAAACTTTAGTGAGTAGAATCGTCAGATTCGCAAACTAGGAGGCCAACTTTG
>DNGN01000269.1 GCA_003486225.1 Chloroflexota bacterium | reverse complement strand
TCACCAATATCACTTCGGCGTACAGCGTGCTTAATGTCCAGGGACCACAATCACGCACATTTCTAAGCCGCTTAACCCACGCAGATCTGTCCAATCAGGCCTTTCCCTATCTCAGCATGCAAGAGATCGATATTGGCTATGCACTGGTGAAAGCGTTCAGAGTCACATATCTGGGTGAGTTGGGATGGGAACTGTATATTCCAACCGAATTCTCCCTGCATGTGTTCGATACCCTGGTGGAAACGGGAGCTGATTTTGGGCTAAGGCTGATCGGGCTTCAAGCCCTCAACACCCTTAGGCTGGAAAAGGCATATCGGGATTATGGTAATGACATTGATAATACCGACTCACCGCTGGAAGTTGGCCTGGGATTCTTCATCGATTTCGATAAACCAGGCGGTTTTATCGGCAAGGAAGCCCTTTTGAAGTTGAAAAAAGAGGGGTATAAATACCGCATGCCGCAGTTCTTGTTAGAAGACCCGCAGCCGCTGTTGCACTATGGCGAAATTATCTACCGGGATGGGAAACCGGTTGGCTATCTTATGGACGGCGGGTATGGGCATACCCTGGGAGCATCGGTTGGGGTAGGCCCGGTGCATAACTTTGGCGAGGTCGTGACGCCAGACTATATCAATTCGGGTAACTATGAGATCGAGATCGCCGGTGAACGCTACCCGGCCCAAGCTTCTTTGCGGCCAATGTATGATCCAAATCTAAAAAGAGTCCGGAGCTAATACCACCATGAAAGAAAGTTTAGAATTTTTAGGCACGATAAAGTTAACCCAACTGCAGCCGAATGGACTGATCGTTGAAAGACCTTCTGGGGAATTTTACGATCATTCCCGCTTGATGGTTGTAGACCGTCTGATGATCACCTCCGGGGGCATAGAGGCGACTACACCAGCAGGCGAACGGATATTGGATATCCATCATCTTGAGCACCCTGATAAAGCCTATGACGCGGACGATCTAGTCTGCATCGGTTTCAGCTCGCACTATGCTGCCATGCGGACTCGATTTGGCAGCCACATGCAGGATGGGGTTGCCGGTGAAAACATCATCATCGAATGCCAGGAGGAAATCTGGCCTGAGGATTTGGNNGCTCTGCAGATTGGATAATGCGCTTTAGTTCTGCCTGCTGATCCTCGGCGAGCGGTTGGGGGACATGGTTCTGCAAGATCCAATCTGTCTTTTCTTTGGCAAATGCAATTGCGTCCATCTCACGGCCCAAAGAAGCCAAGACAACCTCGGAAAACTCTAGCTTACGCAAGTACTCCCGGGTGTGGGGGAGATTCAGGAAATGACCTTTGGGCCCAACGGCTTTAATCACATCCAGGGCTAAAGTCTCAGGGCTGATGTCGAGCCCGGCAGCCTGGGCCTGTACAACCTTGTAAATTTCATGATCCAAAACCAGAGATTCATGGGTCAGCAAGGTACATCCTTCCCGCAAGCCTAACCCGCTCATGGTTTCTGCGCCGCTCAAAACGCAAAGCAGCATACTGGATGCAATCCCCAAGGCCGATTCCCACCCTGATTTTCCGGCCTCCGCTCCCACGCCGGCCAGGGCAGGCACTCCCCACATATGGGCTAGCTCCACGCCGCCAGCGTACATCAGATCTCCTCCAAGGGAGTTTCCCAGAAAGCCCCCTGTCCGGGGGTGCATGATGCCAGGCATCAGGGAATAATAGACCGGTGCCCCTGGAACGGCCATCTGGATCAGCACCAAGGCTGAGACGATCTCTGCATCCCCGACCAGCATGGTGCCGGCAACGGTGGCGGGGGCTGTCGAGCCTGCCAACGCCATGGACATAAACCCCACTGGAAGGCCAGCCTCGGCGAAAATCAAGGCCGCTTCCATGCTTTCTTTGTCCTGGGCCAGGGGGGCAATGGTGCAGATTAGAAAGGATAGCGGTGGGCGCAGGCGCATAGTCTGCGAATCCCCGGCCACGACCTTGGCCATTTCGACCGCAAAGTGCGCATCCCGCTCGGTGACAACGGTAGGGGTTTGGATATGTTTGACTGTATTTGAGAATGAGGCTTCCAGTTCATGCAGAGGGGCGTTAGCTGGGTGATCCTGTGCGCTGACCATCGGCCAGTAGAAGCCCATCGAGGGCAGGTAATCTGCCACGCGTGCCATTGTGGCGACATCATCTTTGCAGGACTGACGGCGTTGCCCATTTCTAAAATCAACTGTTTCCACCCCACAGCCGTCCGTGGCGCAGTAACTTGCCGTCCCATCAATCCTTAGGTCAAAATCCGGTTGGCGCGCGCCCATGGTATATTGGCGCGGTGCNNTCCTCCAAAATCGCCAGTGAGGCCTGCTTCAGTTCAGCCAGCTGACTATCCTTAAGCAGCTGGTTACTAAAATGACGGAAGATAGGCTGAAGAAGCGGGGTTTGATTGTGCATTCCTGACCTCCTTGGGGCTTTGTTAATCCTCCTGGTACAACCAGCAGCGCACCTGATGCCCGGGTGTAGTCTCAATTAATTCGGGCATGGTTTCCGTACAACGCTGGAGCTGATTTTCTACCCTTGCTTTGCATCGCGGTGCAAAAGCACATCCGGATGGCAAATCGATCAGGTCAGGCACATTGCCTGGAATGACTTCCAATCTTGGTTTTAAATTTCCGAGGGTCGGAACTGAATTGATCAACCCTTTCGAATAAGGGTGCAGCGGTTCGGAAAACAGGGTGGTGACATTGCATTGTTCCACGATCTTTCCGGCATACATCACTCCGACCCGGTCTGCCATCTCAGCAATCACACCCAAATCATGAGTGATCAGGACAATGGCGGTGTTCATCCTTTCCTTCAGGTCGCGCATCAAATCCAAAATTTGGGCCTGGATGGTGACATCCAAGGCTGTGGTTGGTTCATCTGCAATCAGCAGCTTGGGTCCCAGGAGCAAGGCCATGGCAATCATCACGCGTTGCTTCATGCCGCCCGACAGTTCATGCGGGTACACATCCAGGCGCGCCTG
>DNGN01000249.1 GCA_003486225.1 Chloroflexota bacterium | reverse complement strand
CAATGTAATCCCATGGAATCTCACCCTCCTGCTCATCAAAATAGCGTGAATACGGCCGCATCATATTATCAGCTACCGTTTGGATGAGATATTGCGATTGGGTTACAGCTTTTGATTTTTCAAAAGAAATCATATTTTTTTCTCCTTCCGCTACACGATTGCCAAACCCGTTAGGGTGGCAATTCCGCGGCCGTTCCGGTACCAGAGCTCAACCGGGTGTTCCCGGATATACCCATGCCCACCCAAAACCTGAACACCTCGGTCGGTCACCATCAACACCATATCAACTGCACCCTGATAAGCCAGGTAAGCCGAATGGATGGCCTCCGGATCACCCTGGTCCAATTGCCAGGCCGCTTCCCAGGTCAGCAAGCGGATGGCTTCAATCTCAGTTGCCATCTCGGCCAGCATGAATGCAATGGATTGTTTTTGGGCAATATAAGAACCAAGCACAAATCGTTCTTTGGCATAATCCCGGGCATAGTCAAAGGCAGCTTTCGCCATCCCTACAGCCAACGCTGCCAAGGACACTTGAGATGCAGCCAGGATCGGTGCGAACTCGTGCCCTTCTTCACCACCCAGGCGGTTCTCCAGTGGGATTCGCACGGCATCAAACGAAACCGCAAACAAGGGCAGTGCATTAAGCCCCATCAATTTCTCTTTTTCACCGACCTCGATGCCATCCGTCCCAGCAGGTACAACAAACCCTTGGGTCTTCCCATCACAATTGGCATATACGAGCATCCCATTGGCCTGATCTGCAAACGGCACATACCGTTTTTCCCCTGTCAGCACATAAGCATCCCCATCCTTAACAGCCGTGGTTTTGAGCTCGTTAGGGTCAAAATCATAGCGGTATTCGATCAGGGCTGCGGTATATGGCTGCCATTCTGCCTCAACCACCTCAGGCAGGAAAGCTTCTTTTTGGGCAGTGGTCCCGGCCATTAAGATTGGAGTCACGAACAGACCCGGAGTCATGACAGCCAAAGCGCCTGCCAGATCTCCCCAGGCAAGTTCCTCAGCTGCAAGTACATTCGAGAGGACAGACCTTTCGCCAAACCCGCCAAATGCTTCGGGTACCGAGGCCTGTAAAACTCCCAGTTCCCAACCTTTTTCTATCAATTTAGGCGGAAGCTCTCGACTCTCTTCTGCCTCGTGTGCCGCAGGGCGCAGATCCTTTTCCGCATACCGTTTGGCGACATCGATCAACATTTGTTGTTCTTCAGTTGGTTCAAAGGAATACATAGCATTCTCCTGCACATCTAGTGTTTTTTAAATACATTTCCAAGCTCCTCTTTGTTTCGTAAACTGCGGTACAGCAGCCTAACAGGCTCTGAACTACTCCTCACCTCCTCAATATTTTCAATCGAGATGAATCCTAAGCGATAAAGATACTCAACATGTGCGCCGGCTTCTTCTAAGGCCAGCAAGATGTTATAACCAGCCACCTGCCCAAACAGAGTTTTTGAAATCTCCAATGTAGTGCGCGGCTGCTCACTGATCATATCCAGGATATTCTCCAGACGAGTGAAATGTTCCTGGATAATCTCAGAAATCCTTGTGCCCAGGTCTGTTATTGGAGCATTATGCCCACCCAACACTATGCTTGGCGAGCCTGCCCAGGCTGCAAAAGACCGTAAAGACTCCAGGTAATGGGTCAGCCCGGTATTTAGGGTGAAGCTCTCAGGGGCTTGATGTGGTGTGATATCACTCAGCACATGATCACCAACAAAGATCACATCATGCAAGCGTATCGCAACCGCTCCAGCACTGTGACCGGGAACATGGAAAAACTCAAATGGACCAACCCGCATCCCGACTTCGCCAAACGTAAAATCGATCCGGCAAGACTCGAACAATCCCTTGGTGATCATATACATATTCAGGATCTCCGGGATTCGTGCCGGTTTAACCCCCGCCTCCACCAAGAAATGCGCCAACCTGCGCACCACGCGCTCTTTGCGTTCGTGGTAGTTAACGATGATCGGGTAATCGTATTCATGCACGCCAATCAGGGCCCGTGTTTGAGGTGCTACAAAAGCCAGCCCTGCATAATGGTCGATATGCCCATGGGTGATGAAAATGTGTGTCAGGTCGGCAAATCCGAGCGGCCTCCCGAGCAATTCCCCAGCCGAAGTCAGGCCTTTAATCAAATCCTGATTAGAAGTGTGATAGTTGGTACCTGTATCGATCAATACCAGCATATCCTCCACAACGACCAGATAGGCAAATACCCAAAAATCTTCCAGCCCGTTAAGGGGGATGCGAAAAATTTGTGCTCCGCGATTTGTGGTAATGTGGGTTACATCTCGCTCAGCCAACATGGTGATTCGTTTCCCCCCGCTTATAAAACCCTTCGAGCAGCAAATCGGCTGAAAAATCCGCAACCTGTGTGGCGGATAGCTTGCCTTTTGGATTGAGCCACATAACCGTCCAATTAGCGACCCCTAGCACAGCTTTAACTGCCAGGTGGGGATCTAACGCCTGAAAGAGGCCTGCCTGGATGCCTTCCTGTATGATCTGCAGCCAATAGGCTTCGTACCTGTCCCGGTGAGGGATATGCCGTTCCCGGTACTGCGGCTCTAAACTGCGGTGTTCCAGCAGCAGGACCACAGCCAGATCGAGGTTCTCAGCGGTGTAATTTAGATATGAACGCAGCGCTTTGCGGAATTTCTGGTCGGCAGGTATTGCCTCCGCTACTACTGCCTCAATCTGCTGGTTTAATTGTGCCAAAGCCTGATCGAGCAGGTCAACCAGGATCTCCTGTTTGCTGTTCACATGATGGTACAAGCTGGCCTTGCGCAAATCGACCGCCTGGGCAATATCCTGCATAGAGGTCGCATGGAATCCTTTTTCTCGGATGATCTGTGCGGCCGCCTCTAAGATTTCTTCTCGCGTCATGTTTTCTCTTTCCTACCGACCGGTCGGTAGTTTATTAAAGTATAGCCAAAGGAGAAATGAATGTCAAGAAAAAAGGATCATATTTTGCAGGTATTTTCCTCGGTGTACGAGAAAAAAAACCTGATGGCTCTGTCCTCTGCGGATCTGCCCAAAAACCTCCCCTAATTTCTGAAACCACGCTTTTTTTGAAAAATATCAAACCCTTGCGGATAATGGTTAATAAGGATAGAATACGGGACACAACTTATCGGGGCGTGGCGCAGTCCGGTTTAGCGCGCTTGCATGGGGTGCAAGAGGTCGGAGGTTCAAATCCTCTCGCCCCGACCA
>DNGN01000130.1 GCA_003486225.1 Chloroflexota bacterium | reverse complement strand
TTGTGCAATCGCTTCTTGGGTCCTGGCTGCCTGCGTATTCTGGGCATTTGCTTGGCGGGTGGCTTGTTCGGAAGTTTGCGTCACATTGAACTCCCAGGTTGCGGTTACGGCTTCGGCGGTTGCAGCAGCTTGAGTATCTTCAAACTGCTGGGTCTCTGCAACCGATGTCTGCTGAACCCGCGCAGTATTGGTCCCCTGGGCTTGAGAGGTGCTTTGAATCGCAGATTCTGTTTCGGCAAGGCTGGCTTTTGATGGTCCGCAGGCACTGACAATAAACAGCATAAGCAATAATGCTGCAACGACGATAGGCTTTTTCATACGTCCCTCCCTTGGTCCCCCCCCTTCCGTCATTAACTTTCATTGTAGCATTAATCAATTGCAGGGCAAAACCTTATTTTCTAATCAAAATTATAGGGCAATGGGCATGCCATCATACCCGGCTCAAGGATGTTCTGATTTTTAGGGTTCAGACGGTTGCATTTGAAATAAGGTAAAATAGGATCAGGTTTTTTTAAAGCTAAAATTATCTGTTAAGGCTTTTGTATGCAAATTCCCACCCCCCTGCATGGTTCCCATCCCGGTCATTTTGAATTCCACATTTCCCGGGCTGCAAGAGTCAAATATCAATTTCGAGACAGCATTTACACCCTGAATGGCAATGTAATTCTGGCGGATTTCCGCGCCGCTAGGCTATTTACACAGCAGATGAATGCCTATCTCAGTCCGGATGCTGCACCTGTCCGTGCCGGGGATATTAATGCCATGGGGATCATCGACGAGATCTTGCATCTTGTTGTGGGCATGTATAAGCAGCAGATCAATCCTCGGGTAATGTCCGAAGCATTAGACTGGCTGAATAGCCGCATCGATCCGCAGGCTGTGGACCAGGCCTTAGGGTCGTTTGCAGCCCAATTCCCAGCCCTGGCGGTTTTCCGCGGCAAACAGTCCCTGAAAGACTACTTCATCGGTCAAACCGATGGGATTCCCAATAAACTCATCATCCTGGAAGAGATGCTCATGCTCTGGCTTGCAAATGCCAACCCGGCTTTCAGCCCCTATCAAGAGCTGTTCAACGATCTTGCGCTCACCCAGCAAACGGTTTACCAGGAAATCATTTCGCAGCTGGATCAATTCTTTAACTACCAGCCACCTTTCGGGCCATATAACCAGCAGTTGATTACCATGCTGCGCAGTCCGGCATTGGCATCCCCCGATTCGCTTGAAGGTCAGCTGGCCTACATCCGCCAGCACTGGACCGTCATCCTCGGAGATTTCCTTGTCCGGCTGCTCACCAGCCTGGACCTGATGGCAGAAGAGCATAAGGCCACCTTCAATGGGCCCGGCCCGGTGGAAATCTACGACTTTCATGCCTGGGGCGCATCAGAAGCTCCAGAAAGGTTCAGCGAAGACAGTGACTGGATGCCGCGCTTGGTCTTGCTGGCAAAAAATGCTTTTGTTTGGCTGGACCAGTTGTCCAAACAATACCAACGAAACATTAACCGCCTCGACCAAATCCCGGACGAGGAGCTAGACCGTCTGGCCAGGCAGGGCATTACCGGCCTCTGGCTGATCGGCCTTTGGCGCAGGGGAAAAGCATCCAGAAAGATTAAGCAAATGATGGGAGATCCAGAAGCTATTGCTTCTGCTTACTCACTCGATGATTATGTCATTGCTGACGAACTCGGCGGACCGCAAGCGGCTGCGCAGCTGAGAGAAAGAGCTATTCGTCGTGGTATTCGCCTGGGTGGCGACATGGTCCCCAATCACATGGCCATTGATTCACGTTGGGTGATCGATCACCCGCATTGGTTCCTCAGTATGGACCAGACCCCCTTCCCGGATTACAGCTTTAACGGTCCAAACCTCTCATCGAATCCTGGTGTCGGAATTTACCTGGAAGACCATTATTATTCCCGCACTGATGCGGCAGTCGTTTTTAAGCGGGTTGACTTCCATTCCGGGCAAGAACGGTTTATCTACCACGGCAATGATGGCACCAACATGCCCTGGAATGACACNNCTGCACGTTGCCCGTCAATTCCCCATCATCCGCTTCGACGCTGCCATGACTTTGGCTAAGCAGCATATCCAGAGACTATGGTTCCCGCCTCCTGGCAGCGGGGGAACCATTGCCTCCCGCGCCGGGCAGGGTATGAGTGAAGAAGAATTTGACCAAGCTATTCCGCTTGAATTCTGGCGCGAGGTGGTTGACCGGGTAGCGCAAGAATTGCCCGACACGTTGCTTCTCGCAGAAGCCTTTTGGATGATGGAAGGGTATTTTGTGCGCACTTTGGGAATGCATCGAGTGTATAACAGCGCTTTTATGCATATGTTGAGAGATGAGAAAAACGCCCAATATCGTCAGCTGATCAAAAACACCCTGGAATACAACCCCCAGATCTTGAAGCGCTACGTAAATTTCATGAACAACCCGGATGAGGAAACTGCTGTTGAGCAGTTCGGCAAAGGGGATAAATATTTTGGGGTCGCCACCCTGATGGCGACCCTGCCAGGGCTGCCCATGGTTGGCCACGGACAGGTAGAAGGTTTTTCTGAAAAATACGGCATGGAATACTATCGGGCCAAATGGCAGGAAAGGCCCGACCAGCAGCTTGTGAAGCGTCACCAGCTACAGATCTTTCCGCTTTTCCACCGGCGCAGGTTATTTGCGGAAGTAGAAAACTTCCTCTTGTACGATTTTTTCAGTCAATCCGGATATGTCAATGAGGATGTTTTTGCATTTTCGAACAAACTGGGAGAGCAACGGGCCCTGGTGATCTACCATAACCGGTTTGGCGATACCCGTGGCTGGATCAAAAGTTCTGCCGCTTACCTGGAGTCATCTCCAACAAATGGCGAGAAAATCTTACGCCAGCGCAGCCTGGGGGATGGCCTGGAGATTCCAAATGATAAGCACTGTTATGTCATTTTCCGTAATCTGGTTACAGACATGGAATATATCCGGAACTGCGCTGAAATTCATGATAAAGGCTTGTTTGTCGAGCTGTTCGCATATCAAGCTTTTGTCTTCCTCGACTTTAGATTTGTTTACGATTCAACCGACGGTCGTTATGCCCGTGTTAACGCCTATTTGGGCGGGAAACCCGTGCCCAGCATAGATCAATCCCTTCAGGAAATGTTCCTGCAGATCATTCATGCACCTTACCGCGAGTTGGTCAATGCCGGGATGCTCAAATTCCTTGCCGATTCACGTCAGCAAGAGTCTGAATCACCTCCAACCTCGTTACCCCTGGATCAGGTTGAATACAAAAGCTTGCATCTGCTCCGAGCAATCGCCAGTTTCCTTGGCGTTTCACAAGACGTTTCAGATATCGCACAGTTGCTGCGGACCCAAACTGATGTCATTCTGCGGCTCCCCTTGCTCGCCGAACAGGTTAACCTGCCCAAATCCAAAAAGATACAATCCCTGAGTGCGAAAATCAATGCCTTTTTAGGTTCAGATTCAACCAACTGGGCGATCTTGCTTACCAGCGCATTTACCAGCAATTTAGGCCTCGTTTCAGCCCCAGGTTCACGCGTGGATGCAGCCCTCATCAGCCAGGCTTGGTTGGATGAGTGGCTGTTGCGAAATGTGATCCGGCAAGAGAGCCAAAATCTTGGCCTAAGCGAGATGGGGGCCAATTATGTGGTAGACCTTGTAAGGTTGATGATCGGTCAGCGCAGATGGATCGACTTAAAAGCCAGCAATAAGAAAAAACCAGCCATAACCATGGCTGCCTGGTTCGAAGATCCTGCAATTCGCACCTTCTTACAGACCAACACCTACAATGACGTCGAATGGTTTAATCAAGAAGCAATGGCGGTCTGGTTGCGTTGGATGCTCATCCTTGGCGTTGTGGATGTCCTGACCGATGATCAAATCCCAGCTGAAGATCAGGCTGCTCAATTGCTGGCGGTTTCTGCGATCATTGAAACTCTTGAACAGGCAGTTGACCAGTCCGGATACCAATTGGCGAAGTTGATCGAAAATTTGAAAGGATAAGGCTGATATGGGCAAACCCTTGCAGGTATTGTTTCTGGCAGCAGAAGCTGAACCTTTTGTAAAAATCGGCGGATTGGGTGATGTAGCCGGCGCGCTTCCTCCTGCGCTATTGTCTCTTCCCGAACCACCAGATATCCGGCTGGTAATCCCATATCACAAACAGATCCGGGAAAAAAAACTAGCGGTTGAACTCGTTTCTGTCCTGGAAATTGGTCACGCCAGCGGTACCATTCAGGCTGATGTATTTATGACCAAGTTCGATAAACTAACCGTTTACCTCATCGATGGGAAACCTTTCCGGGAAGCTTCGTTGGTGTACACCTCTGATACGCTGGCAGATGGGCATAAGTTCACATTCTTTTCCCTGGCCGCATTAGAACTATGCCGCGCCCTCAACTGGCAGCCGGATATCCTTCACGCGCACGACTGGCATACAGCAGCCGCTGTCTATGCCCTCAAGACCCTGTTGAAAGAGGATCTTTTTTTCCGAGAAACTTCCACCCTGCTTACGGTGCACAATTTACCCTACCTGGGCAACGGAGCTGGTCCAGCCTTAAAAGCATTTGGCCTGCTCCCAGCCACTGGCAGCCATTTGCCCTGGTGGGCCCAGGATATGCCCCTTCCCCTTGGTTTGTTGACCGCAGACATGCTCAGCACCGTTTCACACGGTTACGCACAGGAAATTCTCACCCCTGATTTTGGTTCTGGCCTGGAGGATTTCCTGCAAACCCGCCAACCAGATTTGGTCGCCATCCTCAACGGACTTGACCAGGAAAGCTGGAATCCGCAAACCGACCCGCACATCCGGAAAAATTTTAATCACCAGTCCCTGGATCAGCGCGGCTCAAATAAATCTGCCATGCAGGAAGAACTTGGGCTGCCTCTAGCCCAAGATACCCCTCTTTTGGCGTTTATTGGAAGAATGGACCAGCAGAAAGGGGTTGATATTGCCCTAGATGCGCTAAAGATGATCGAACCTCTTGATTGGCAGGCCATCATTTTAGGTACTGGAGACCCTGGCATCCAGGACCTGGCAACCCACCTGGCTGAGCAGATGCCAGACCGGGTGCGAACCTTAATCCGCTTCGATAGCGCTCTTTCNNGATACCATCCCCGATTACAGCCAAACTCGAGCAGGCACCGGATTTCTCTTTGAGGAGGCCAATCCCCATGCCATGGCTGACGCCCTCAGCAGAGCCATCTCAACATTTGCAGATAAACGCCGCTGGCCCTTCTTGCAAAAACGAGGTATGCAAATAGATTTCTCATGGAAAAATTCTGCGGAAAAATATCTGAACCTTTACCAAGCGCTGCAATCAAACCGATCGACCAGTCAAAAATCTCATCTCATGATCTAAGGAGCATAACCTGCTTATGACTTTTTCACGTTCCTCTGGTATCTTGCTTCACCCCACCAGTCTTCCCGGACCATACGGGATCGGTGATCTTGGTCCCAATATCTACCGCTGGATCGATTTCCTCGACCAGAGCGGAACTTCCTTATGGCAGGTGTTGCCCCTCGGACCAACCGGCTACGCGGATTCACCCTACCAATGCTTCTCAGCCATGGCCGGGAACCCTTACCTGATCAGCCCGGATCAGCTGGTTGAAGATGGCTTGATCCATCCATCTGACCTGGATGGTCGGCCTGAATTTACTATTAATAAAGTAGACTATGGACAAGTGATTCCTTGGAAAATGGACCTGCTGCAAAAAGCTTTCCGCCAACACCAAAAAAGCGGATTATTGGCCCGGGAATTTGCAGATTTCAGAGAAGAAAACCAGACATGGTTGCCAGATTTTGCCCTGTTTATGGCCATGAAGCAGGCCCATGGGTTAAAGCCGTGGGTGGCCTGGCCGGCAGCTCTGCGAGACCGCCAACCACAGGCGATCAGAGCTTTTCAGGACACGAACCGGGCTGGGATCATCGAGCAGCATGCTTTCGACCAGTTCCTTTTCTCTCGACAGTGGTCGGCCGTAAAAAACTATGCCTCCCAAAAACAGATCCAGATCATCGGAGATATCCCAATTTATGTNNTTTGCGGGTTATTGGGAAGTCCCCGGCAGGGAAACCACCGCGGTAAATGGGCGGTGGATGCCAGGCCCTGGAGCACCTATTTTCAAAGCCCTGCGAGATCACCTCGGAGAACTTCCCCTCATTGCGGAAGATTTGGGTCACATTACGCCTGATGTACATGCCTTAAGGGAGCAGTTTAACTTACCTGGGATGAAGATCTTCCAGTTTGGTCTTGAGGGGGGGAGTGATGACCCCTTTACCCCTCACAACTATGAGGAGAACTGCGTGGCTTACACAGGCACACATGATAACGATACCTCTGCAGGCTGGTATGCCAAAGCCAATCCAGAACACCAAAGATTTGCCCGGGCGTATCTCCAACTTGGGGAACATCCCACCCCACTGGAACTTACCAGAGCCATGATCAGCCAGCTCTGGCAATCTGCCGCTGTGTTTACACTCGCCCCATTGCAAGACTTGCTCGGGCTGGGCACACAAGCCCGTATGAACTACCCCAGCACAACCTCAGGAAACTGGCAGTGGCGGGTGGAAGAGAGCGATCTGTCAGAGGAACTTCTTAAATGGCTGCATGAGGTGAATCTACAGCACGGCAGGATTAAATAGCCCGGTTGGCGGATTGGTTTGAACGCGTTGCAATGGCCGATAGACCTTCCTCCACCCTGGGTGTTTGCCTTTCAGACCGGGCTTCGTGAAATACTGGTGACAAATTACTTGGAACTTTCCCAATTTCGCCTTCGTCTATAGGATAGATGCTGTTATAACATCGATCATAAAAAGAGGACGAATGAAGACTCGCATACTGGGGCTGTTATTTTTCGCCTGGTTGGCTGCTCTGACGAGTTGTGCTCAAGCAGATCAGGTACCAACGCCGGAATGGATCGGACCTCCAGAAATCGAACTGGCAGAGGTCAAGGTCTATTTTCTGGATGAAGGACGTTTTGCAGTTGGACAGGAACCATACGAAATTGCTGTAACCCGGGAAATCCATCCTGATGCATTCCTTCCCAGACTTGCCCTGCAAGCCTATTTCGAAGGTCCGACGGAGGAGGAATACGCTCAAGGGCTTCGAGCAGTTTTGAGCGGGTGTACCGGATTTTCAGAATTTTCAATTCAAAATGAGATCGCCATGCTGAAACTCGAAGGACCATGCACATCAGGAGGCAGCACCTATACCATTGCCTCCCCGATCATGAAAACCTTGCTCCAATTTCCAGAAATCGAATTTGTTAAAATTTTTGACGCCGCTGGAAATACCGAGGAACCATTTGGTCCCGTAAATTCAATTCCCTTGGTGCTGGAACCCTGAGCGATCCTTAAGCTTAACGCGCCCCGGTACGGCCGAATTGACGCTCGAGAAGATCAATCGAGAGATGGATCATCGTCGGGCGACCATGGGGGCAGGTGCGTGGAGACTGGCAGGCTTCCAGATCTCTCAGTAAGGCTTTTTGCTCCTCAAAGGACAACGACTTGCCGGCCTTGACAGCCGCTCGTTTGCAAACCCGGCCGATGATCTTGGCTTCAATTTCGTTTTGAAGAGGGGTCTCATCTTCTTCAAAATCGTCAATCACCGATCTCACCGCAGCGGCGGGATCACTGCCGACCAAAAGGGCGGGCATCCTGCGTACCTTATAAGCGTTGGGACCGAAAGCCTCAATCTCAAATCCCAAGTTTTCCATCGCTGGCAATTGTTCCTCCAGCAGTCGGGCACTGGCCGAATTTAATTCCACTGTAACTGGATCTAACAAAGCCTGCGAAGCAACTTGCTGGCTGCGCTGGGCCATAAATTTTTCAAACAGGATGCGCTCGTGGGCTGCATGCTGGTCGATTAAATACAACCCATCAGGTCCTTCCGCAACCAGATAAGCGCTTCCTACCTGTCCTATTAACCTGAGCAGTGGGACATCCGCAGCGGAGAGCGCTGGCTGAGTTGCCGGCGGTTGTTGCGGCTGATCCCCGCTCTCATGGGGACCTTGGCCGGCTGCCGGAAAACGATGGGGATCGGAGGCTGGGCGCTGCCAACCCACTTGATCCGACCTGATGGACGGTTCAGGGGGTGACCAGCGCACTTGGGCTTGCACAGACGGAACAGGCGAATACGCCAACAAAGCTCGGCGGACTGAACGCTGCACACCGGTGAATACTTCATCGGGGTCCGTGAAACGCACTTCGGCTTTGGTTGGATGTACATTTACGTCTACTTGGTTGGGGGGCAG
>DNGN01000232.1 GCA_003486225.1 Chloroflexota bacterium | reverse complement strand
TTCGCGGCTTCTATCAGAATGGCAATATTTTCTTTGATCTTTTCCTGACCGATCATTTCATTCAGCAGTTGAGGGCGCAAAGAGAAATTCGCCGAATCTTCATCACGGGGATCGGGATTAACCAGTCTTTCTTGTGTGTCATTCATAGAGTGATTATACAACATGGCTGCACATTTGTGCTACCTACCCAAACCGCATTACACGGTTGTCCTAGGGCTGAAAGATTCAGGGGTCAATTTATGAGATTATAGAAAGCTTGCGATATAATACCTTAAATAAACAGTCTCAGGCTAAATAGACGCTGATTCATCCAACCGATGATCAACATTCAAGGAGGAATCTATGACCAATGTTTTTGTCTCTACGCACCCGCTTGTCGCCCATAAATTAACCAAACTGCGTGATATTAATACCTCCCCCAAAAAATTCCGCGAGCTGGTAAGAGAGCTCTCCGCCCTGCTGACCTATGAGGCTACCAGCGATCTGCGGACCAGCCCCATGTCCGTCACCACCCCCATGGGTGAGACCATGGGGTCGGAACTCAGCGACAAGATCGGCCTGGTGCCCATTCTTCGCGCCGGCTTGGGCATGGTAGAAGGCGTCTGGGGACTGATGCCCAATGCCGAAGTATGGCATATCGGGCTGTACCGCGATGAACGCACCCTCAAGCCAGTAGAATATTACAATAAACTGCCGATTGCACCCACGGTCAAAGTGTGTATGGTGCTAGACCCCATGCTGGCCACAGGCGGCTCGGCGGTTGCTACGGTAGACATCCTTAAAAGATGGGGGGTGCACCGCATCAAATTTGTGGCCCTGCTGGGCGCGCCAGAAGGGGTGGAAAATATGCAAAAAAACCATCCAGAAGTCCCCATCTACCTTGCGGCCCTGGATAGCCACCTGAATGAGATTGGGTATATCGTGCCAGGCCTGGGAGATGCCGGAGACCGCCAATTCGGAACAGGCTGACATTAACGACCAGTCACACCAGATCCAAAAACAGATACGCTGGATGCATGTGGAAGTTTCGGCTTCTGTTTTGGTCCAATCAGGTGATTGTCCAAATCCCCCATAACAGCCATGACCAAAAATCAAAGCTTAAACAATAGCGAAACACTAAAAACCATTCAGATCACTGCTCTTGAATCGGCGGCCAATGGCGTTTTGATCACGGACGATAACGGGGTCATCATATGGGTCAACCCGGCGGTCTGCGAGCTGACCGGCTATTCCACAACAGAACTCGAAAACCACAAGACCAATATCTTTCGTTCCCATAAACATACCAATGCTTTTTATCAGGACATGTGGGAAACGATCACCGCTGGAAAAGTCTGGCGCGGCGAGCTGGTCAATAAAAAGAAAGACGGCACTTTATACCACGAAGACCAGACCATCACCCCCGTATTGGACGAACAGGGCAAAATCACCCATTTTATTGCCATCAAACAAGACATCACGGCTTACCAGGAAGCCCTGGAGAAGCTAAGAGAGAGCGATGAGCGCTTCCGCTTACTGATCAATTCGGTCAACGCCTTTTTTTATATCAACGAGTGCGATCCGGAGACTCGCTTCCGCAACCGCTATATTTCTGAGAACATAGAAAAACTGACCGGGTATCCCCTGCGCTACCTTTCAGACGGATGGGAATTTTGGCAATCCATCATCCATCCAGAAGACGTGCAGAATTGGATCAAATTTACAGACAAATTGGCCGAAGGGATCAGTGCTGAGCTGGAATACCGCATTCTCCACAAAGACGGTCCAGTCATTTGGATTCAGGATAATGCACAGGTCAGCAGACAGGAAACGGGGAAACNNATCAGCAGAAACTGGCAGTTTTCTTCCTGGATGTGAATCAGTTTAAATCCATCAACGACAACTATGGACACTCTGTGGGCGACGAACTGCTGATGGCGATTGCCCAGAGGCTGCGCAATAATCTGCGCGAGTATGATACAGTTTCGCGCATATCGGGTGATGAGTTCACCCTGGTGACACAACAGCTCAAGCACTCCGAGAATGCCTTGATCGTAGCGAAAAAAATTTATAACATGCTTGCTGGGGATTATAACCTGCACAACCAGCCCGTAAAAATCAGGGTAAGTGTTGGGGGCAGTGTCTTCCCCGATCATGGTACGGAGTATGAAACCCTGATCCGCAAAGCGGACGAAGCCATGTACCAGGCTAAAAATTCGCCCGAACCGCATTATAAAATTTATCAGGAAGAATAGGCCGCCGCTCAAATATGGCTAGGCGGTCTGGATCTTAACCCCCAGCAGTTCTACCAGCAGGACCCGCATCAGCAGCAGCGGGATCAGCAGCAGCACATGCAGCCCGGCAGAAACGCCAAAAATTAATGCCGCCGCGCCGGTGGTGCTCGTCAGGCCCGGACCCACCAGATTGAACAGCCAATACCCCGCCCCCAGGGCCAGCACGATCCCCAGCAGGATCAGGAAACCGATCAGGGTTTTGAGCATGGGCTGGCGGTCGGTGGACGATGGGAACATCGTGCTGGAAACGGCCAGCGCCAGGTAGAGCCACAGCCAGATATCCGGCCGTTCAATCGATGCAAATAATTCAATTAGCCCTTGCCCCACCCCCTTTTGGGAAAGGGCAGTCCAAATAGAATCCAGACCGAGCTGAGAAAGACCAGCATAAGATACAAAAGCACTCCCCGCCAGCAGCGGCGCTGCCCCGATCAAACTCTCGCGGAGCGGGTCGCTACCCGCTACCTCTACATATCCCAGCTGCAACCGCCCATCAGCCATACTTTTAGGAAAGATCGAGAACCGGCCGGTCTGGACTCGCAGCAGTTTGGCCGTGACAAAATGACTCAACTCGTGCAGGAATACCCCCGGCAAAAAAACCAACGCGAAAAGCAAGACCGTTATGCGAGGACTGCGTGTGAGCAGCAGGAAAAAAACCTGCACCTCCCGGTGCAGGCGGCTTTGCAGCCAGGCCAGCAAAGCCATCGTTAAAACTACCCAGAGGATATTCGTGAGCAGGTCCATCCGCGAAACGGCCTTAACGTGACGTGGTTAAAATCAAAGCCAACTTTCAGTAGCTCAGGCAGCTGCCTGGGTGATCCCAATAAAATCGGCTGCTTTCAGGCTGGCCCCACCTACCAGCGCACCATCCACCTCTTCTTCCTGAAAGAATTCGGCCGCGTTAGAGGGCTTGACCGAACCGCCATACAGCACACGCACACCCTGGGCAATCGGGTCCCCAAACATTTGGGCCAAGGCCGGACGGATCACCTGGCCGATCACCCTGGAGGCATCCTCCGGGTAAGCAGCTTTACCAGTACCGATCGCCCAGACAGGCTCATAGGCGACCACCAGCTGGCCTGGCTCCCGGATGTCAAGACCGGCCAGACCCTCATGCATCTGCCGGGCGATTACCTGATTGGTGCTGCCAGACTCATTTTCTTCCAGGGTTTCGCCAACGCACACGACCGGGATCAGCTGGTAGGCCAGGGCTGCCTGCACGCGCCGGTTGACGGTCTGGTCAGTTTCACCAAAATAAGCCCTGCGCTCACTGTGGCCGATGATCACGTACTGGCAGAATTCTGCCAGCATCACCGGCGATGTTTCGCCGGTAAAAGCGCCCTGCGCTTCCCAGTATACATTCTGCCCACCGAGCGCAACCTTGCTGCCCTGGAGCATCTCAGCTACCGCCGGCAACGCCATAAAAGGCGGGCACAGCAAATTTTCCACAGAGGGGATGGCCTGCAATCCAGGCAGCATCTCTTCCACCAATTGACGTGCTTCTGCAACAGTTTTATGCAATTTCCAATTCCCTGCAACCAGAGGTACTCGCATATTGATCACCTTTCAACCTTCCAGAGCCGATTGAGGCTGGCTCAAATAAATTTTTTTCACATTTAAATAAAGTGATGGATGGAGCATCTCACATCCATCACTACATTCAGAGCTTTCGAGGTTTGGCCCCAGGGCTATCCAGCATCATCCAGGGCAGCCAATCCAGGTAGAATTTTGCCTTCCAGCATTTCCAAGGAAGCGCCACCTCCGGTAGAGATATGGGTGATCTGGCCTGCCAGCCCGGATTGGTTCACCGCGGCAGCCGAATCGCCGCCGCCGACAATGGTGGTCGCCCCACTGGCGGCTACCGCTTCTGCCAGGCCAAAGGTGCCTTTCGCAAAAGAGGGGAACTCGAATACACCCATCGGGCCGTTCCAGACCACCGTACCAGCACCCGACAGGATCTTGCCAAACGCGGCCAGGGTCTCAGGGCCGATATCCAAAATCCGCCAGCCGGGGGGCACATCTGCCACGCGCATGGTATTCACCGATGCATCATCGGCAAAGGCATCTGCCAAGACCATATCCACCGGCAGCACCAATTTACCAGTCCCGGCTGAGAGCAACTCTTCAGCTGTCGAGAGGGCTTCTTCTTCAANNCCACCGATCAGCACCTTATCGGCCTTTTGCAGTAAATTGCGGATGACATCGATCTTATCGCTGATCTTGGCTCCGCCCATAATGGCGATGAAGGGTCTTTTCGGGTCGGCGATTGCCTGCCCGAGGTAGACAATTTCCTTTTCCATCAAAAAGCCTGCCACGGCGGGCAGGTACTCGGCGACCCCCGCGGTAGACGCATGGGCGCGGTGGGCAGAGCCAAATGCATCATTGACGTAAAGATCTGCCAGGCTGGCAAACTGCTTCGACATNNGCAGCGATGAGCGTTTTGAGATGTTCTGCAGTCGGGCGCATGGAATATTCCACATCCGCGGCACTTTTCGGCCGGCCGAGATGGGAAAATAAAATCACGGCCGCTTTCTGCTCCAGGAGATATTCCAGGGTCGGCAGTGCCGCCCGAATCCTGGTATCATCCGTCACCTTGCCATCTGCCAGCGGGACATTAAAATCCACCCGCACCAGCACACGCTTATTCTGTACATTTACATCACGAACCGTCTTTTTCTTAAACATCGTCTCGGCCTTAATCATGATGGGGCAAGCTGAGGAAGCAGTCTCCCTGCAGGCTTGCCCCTTATATTCTACTTACATCGATTTAATGACTTTCGCCACCAGGTCTGCTGTGCGGCAAGAATAGCCCCATTCGTTATCATACCAGGCCAAAATCTTGACCATGTTGCCTTCCATGACTTTGGTCATTTCGGCATCCACGATGGAAGATCGGCTGTCCCCGACATAATCGGCCAGCACCAAGGGCTCTTCACTGTATCCCAAAATACCCTGCATTTTGCCTTCCGAAGCAGCCTTAAGGGCGGCATTGACCTCTTCTGCAGTGGTCTGCTTTTCGACTTCCACCACCAGGTCGGTGATCGAGCCGGTCGCGGTGGGCACGCGCAGGGCCAAACCGTCGATCTTTCCCTGCACCTCAGGGATCACCAGCCCAACCGCCTTTGCTGCTCCGGTGGTGGTGGGAATGATATTCAAAGCAGCAGTGCGCGCCCGGCGAAGATCTTTGTGCGCCAGGTCCAGGATACGCTGGTCGTTGGTATAGGAGTGGACGGTGGTCATCACACCTTTGACAACCCCAAACTGCTCCAGCAGCACCTTGACTACTGGCGCAAGGCAGTTTGTGGTGCAGGAAGCATTCGAAATGATATGATGCTTTGCAGGATCATATGCCTCATCATTCACACCCAAAACCAATGTGATATCTTCATTTTTGGCCGGGGCAGAGATGATCACTTTCTTGGCGCCACCTTTCAGGATGTGGGTCTGCGGGCCGGGGTCTTTCGCAGTATCCCGGAATACACCGGTCGACTCGACCACAACCTCCACGCCCAGGTCAGCCCAGGGAAGATTGCCCGGATCGCGTTCAGCAAACACCTTGATGGTCTTGCCGTCAACCACCAGATTATCGCCGTCAATCTCAACTGTGCCGGGATACTTGCCATAGGATGAGTCATATTTGAATAAATGTGCGTTGGTTGCTGTATCAAAGAGATCGTTGATCGCAACTACCTCAAATTCACCCTGATGATATTGATTGACCGCTTTTAAGACCTGCCGGCCGATACGTCCGAAGCCATTAATACCAATTTTCTTTGTCATGCTTGCCTCCAAAGTATTCGAGTTTACAGTATATTCCAACTGCTTTGACTAAATCTAAAACATTTCTAAGCCTACCAAATGTTAATTATAACAAACCAAGCATTGAAATAAAAGAGTTAACTTGTGAAAATAAACACGAAAGCTATTCTCATTACTGCTGTATACTGTTTGAGGAGACATGCCATGAGCAGAAGAGCAAAAACCAAACCAGAGCTGATCGAGAGTATAAGGCAGAACCACCAACAACTGGAAAACAAGTTCTCCACATTGACCACTGCCCAAATGGTTTGGCCGGGGTCTATGGGAAACTGGTCTGTCAAAGATATCCTTGCACACCTGGCAGATTGGGAGCAGCGGTTCATCCGATGGTACATCACCGGGACCAAAGGAGAAATTCCACAAACACCAGCCCAGGGGTTCACCTGGGGGGAGCTGCCCAGTCTAAACCAGCAAGGATACGAGATGCACAAAGATGCCCCACTCGACTCTGTTTTAAACCGCTACCGGCAATCGTATCAAGAGATATTCTCCCTGGTAGAAGGGATGTCCGATGCAGAAATCTTTGAGACCGGCCATTACCCTTGGACAGGAAACTCGCCATTATTAATCTGGATTGCGGCCAATACCTCCAGCCACTACGCCTGGGCGCGCAGGAATATCCGGACGACGGTGATTCGAAAAGATTGTGCTTGAGAAAAGGTCAGATCACTAAAGGACCGGTGCGCTCCATATAGAGGTCGATCAGGGCGCGTGCCAGTTTATCTGAATCATGGCGGTGAACTTCCTCAGGGTCAATCAGATTAGCCCGGTAAACCGCATAATCCTCATCCAGTTCAGGAGTAGCCTCCACCCATTTCAATCCCTGCGGCAGGATGCCGATAGTTTCACAGTTGCTCACCACCATATCGAATAAATCGTGCCCTACGTGTTCTTCGATCGCCAGAATATGGTCCCGACAATCGTAATCATCTGTTTCGCCTGGCTGAGTGGTGACATTGCAAACAAAAACCTTGAAGGCTTTGCTGGAACGCATGGCGCTGTGAATATCAGGAACCAGCAAGTTGGGCAAAATACTGGTATACAGGCTGCCGGGACCGACTACGATCATATCCGCACCCAGCAAAGCCCGTACTGCAGCAGGGTAAGCAGGTGGGTTGTTGGGTTCTAACCACAAGCGCCGCACCTCCCCTCCCACTTCCGGAATCTGGCTTTCTCCCGTGACCCGTACCTCGCGCCGTATATGCGGCAGGCTTTTATCGGCTACCAGGCGCACATCCTTAAGGGTAGAAGGGATCACCTGTCCGTTCACCGATAAGGCGCGGCCAGCTTCCACCACAGCAAGCTCAAAACTACCCGTGATCTCGGTTAAAGCAGAGATCAGCAGGTTGCCAAAGGAATGCCCTGCCAGATCTGGTTCATCGGCAGTGAAGCGGTATTGAAAGAGTTGTGTGATCAGGTCCTCATCACTGGAAAGGGCCGCCAGGCAGTTGCGGATATCCCCCGGAGGCAGCATGCCTTTAGACTCGCGCAGCTTACCGGAAGACCCCCCATCATCGGCTACGGTTACGATGGCGGTAATATTGCGGGTGAATTTTTTCAGGCCGCGCAGCAGTGTTGCCAGCCCATGTCCGCCGCCAATCACCACCACATTCGGGCCGCGGTCCAAGCGACTGTACTGCACCAGGGTGTTCACGACCGGCTTGCCCGGCCGGATGAATGGCCTCATCAAAGTGCGGTTCAAGCGGGTTACGCCGAACAGAACCATCCCCACCCCAATGCTGCCAAAAATCAGGGCACGCAAGATGCGCGGCAAGAACTGTAACGAAATGTAGGAAAGCAGGGTGGAGACCCAGTTATCAGGGGCCTGGCGGTAAATATCCAGCAGCACAAACGCCAGACCGACGGCCAGCATCGTCGTTCCCAATAACAAGAGTAAGAACCATCTTTTTACCCCCAGACCTGGACTGAGCCATAAGATCAGCTGTTTGAAATTGTTCTTAAACCGGGAAAAATGTGTGCTCCAATTTTGTTTCATTGCAAAGCGATAATAGCAGTCTTTGAACGCAACGTCAACTCTCAAAAAAGGACTGCCGGAGGGTATCCCAAACTCCCCTCGGGCACAGACCAGGCCAACCAAAAAGAATAAGGAGCTTTGCGCTCCTTATTCTCTGCGATCCATGCATCATTACGATGCCCTACAGGAAGATTTCAGTCTGGTTTAAAACGGTATTCGTACTTCCTGATTTTTTCAATTAATTCTTCTCGGGTTTTAATATCTTTGGTCTCGGACAACATGGTTTTTAACTTCTTCAGCTTCAACTTTCGTTTTCTTCGCCGGCGGATTTCCTTGTTGCGTACTCTCATCTCACTCCTCCTCGTACTTTAGGGCGACAGATGCCAGGGTTTTTTCAAGGATGGATCGGGTTTCCTCTTGCTTTAGATCGGCAGCCACCGACCATTCCCGTGCGAAACGCTCTTTGACGATATC
The DNA here is from genome assembly GCA_003486225.1 of Chloroflexota bacterium. The sequence goes on along the minus strand of DNGN01000232.1, from coordinate 11,583 downwards.
CAGGGCGCGTTTTTCATTCTCATTTAATGTCTTATGCTTTCTGCGCCAATACAAATCACGGATTAATTTCGCAAGCTCGACCACGGAATTTGAAGCAATCACTTCCACAATCCGGGATTGGCGCTTCCGAAAATCCTGGTTCATTTGGCGAGGTTTTTCCTCGATCAGTTGTAATGCCTGGCGAAATAGTTTGACAGGTGCTATATCGCGGATGTTGTCTGCATCAAGACGGTCTTTGGGCAGCCAATAGGTAGCCATTTCCGTCTGGACGACGTAGTAGTGATTTTTTTCTCCTTCTAACACTTTGGTATCCTCGCCTTGGACCTGACCAAGTCCATAATTTGCGTGGACAATCCAATCCCCCTTCGATAGTTTGGCATCAAGCACCATTTAAGCCTCCTGTTAAGCAGTTCTTAGGGTATTTTTTTTCTTTATGAAGCGATAGGTAATCCGGCCGCGGGAGAGATCATAGGGCGAGATCTCCATTTGCACCCGGTCACCTAACAGAAGGCGGATGTAATATTTCCGCATTTTGCCGGATGGATATGCCAAAACTTGATGGCCGTTATCCAATTCAACCGTGAATTGTGTGCCCGGCAGCACATCTACCACGGTTCCTTCCACTTTAATTTTTGATTCTTTTTGGGGCATAAATCTCCTTTAGCTACTAGTAGTTTCTGTGTCTTTTTTGAGACAGCTTAGCCGCTTTACGGGATAGCCGGCGAATGGCTTTCTTTTTAGCTATTCGTCGTTCCTCACTCTCCGATATAAACCAACGTTTTTTTCGCAGCGCTTTCAAGTTTCCACTCTGAGAGACCACTTTGCGAAATCGGCTTAACAACTGCTGATTACTCTCATTATTGCGTTTTATTACCTTTACCAAAAACATTGCCTCTTTTCAAATAACTGGTTAATTTCATTTGGGTGATGGACGAGCCTAACTCCAGGAACGCCAATAAAGCTGAAATGTGTCTGGATCACCCAGCCAAACCATTACCGCTGCGAAAAATGGGTCCACAAAACGGATTTGCCACCATTTACTGCAAGACTGACCTTCAGGCCATGTTCCCAAAATACCCCCCCTGTTGGTACTTTTCAGTAATTTTGGAAATGGAATTTCCGCAGTTCTGAGATGCGTTTAAATTCCTAGAGCTCTCCAAGGAATTTCGATCCACCGGCAAATAGAGATACCATTTGCATGTGCGGGAATAATTTTGCAATCTGCTTGAATGTATTTATTATACCATATATATCTATGCGCAACAAAAATTTTGACAAAATTTTAAGATTTGCTTCCCTTACACGTTAAGATCCTCGCCATTTAACCTTTTTCGCTTTGTTCGGAATGAGGTTCCCCATTCAACCACCGTGTGCATGTTCTTTGTAAACATTCACTCCATCTGATGTGAACATCGGGTATACTATGGCCCTAAACCAAAACACAGGATCCATGAGGTACATGAAAATTCAAGAAAACAAATGGGAACTCTACCCAACCATCCCCGAAGATGTTTCAAATCATCTGACCGAGTACTCCCCCATTTTCCGGCAAATTCTTTATAACCGGGAAGTCAAGACCGCGGAAGAGGCGGAGGAATTCCTGAATGCCGGCCACCCGGAGCACTATCACGATGAATTGCTGGATACCCAGGCTGCAGTGGCGAGGATTAAACAGGCACTGGATAGACAGGAAAGAATAGCCATCTACGGTGATTACGACGCGGATGGCGTTACAGCCACGGCGCTCATGATGCAGACCATGCAAGCGTTGAAGGCAAATGTGCGGGCGTATATTCCCAACCGTTTTACTGAAGGCTATGGACTCAATAAAAACGCACTTAATAAATTAAAACAGGATAGCGTGGACCTGGTGATCACCGTGGATTGCGGCATCCGGGCAGTGGAGGATGCGGAATACGCTTATCAGATCGGCCTGGATCTGATCATCACAGACCACCACACCATCGGCAGCGATTTGCCGCGCGCTGCAGCAGTCATCAATCCTAAAAGGGAAGATGACCCCTACCCCGAAAAGGTGCTGGCTGGGGTGGGTGTGGCCTATAAGCTGGCCAAAGCCCTGATCGAAGACCTCAAACCCGAGGGGCTGATGGCCGAAGAATTGCTAGATCTGGTTGCGATTGGCACAATCGCCGACCTTGTACCACTGGGAGGCGAAAACCGGGTTTTGGTGCGAAAAGGACTGCAATATTTACGGACCCCCCAACGCCAGGGACTGGCCTCATTGATGGGGGTCGCAGGCATTACCCCTTCCACGATCAGTGCCATGGATATCGGATTCAAGATCGGGCCGCGCATTAACGCCGCCGGGCGGATCGGTTCTGCGCTGGATGCCCTGAACCTGCTTACCACCCGGGACATCTTCGAGGCGGGTCAGTATGCCCAGGTGTTGGATAACCGCAACCGCGAACGCCAGCGCATCACCCAGGAAATCCAGGGCCAGGCCGAAGCCCTCTCCGGCGCGCATGACCCGAACAACCTGCTCCTGTTTGCCCATCATCCGGACTTCAATCCTGGGGTGGTCGGGTTAGCTGCTTCCCGTTTGGTGGAGCAGTACTACCGCCCCGCGGTCGTGGGGTTCCGCAACGAGGGGTACACCCGCGCTTCCTGCCGCAGCATCCCGGAATTTCACATCACGCATGCCCTGGAGAAATGCAGCGATCTGCTGTCACAATTCGGCGGGCACGCCATGGCTGCCGGCTTTACCGTCCCCAATGAACATCTGGAAGACCTCATCATCCGGCTGAACCAATTTGCTGCAGAAGATCTCATCGATCAGGACCTGCAGCCAACCATGATGGCAGATGCAGAAGTTCAGCTGGTGGATCTCAAACCAGGGCTGATCCGTGAATTAAATCGGCTGCAGCCGACCGGGCAAACCAATCCGGATCCGGTCTTTGTCAGCCGCAAGATCTTCGTGCGCGGGGCGCGTACCGTGGGCAAGGACAACAGCCATCTCAAGCTGATCCTGTCCGATGGGAAAATCACATTCGATGCCATTGCTTTCCGGTTTGGACATCTGGTCTCAGAAATCCCGGGTCAGATCGATATCCTGTTTGCCTTCGAGCTAAACGAGTTCAACGGCCGCCAAACCCTGCAGCTTAACATCAAAGACCTGAAATTTGCCTGGTAGTGCATGGCTGAGAAAGACCTGATCGACTCTACCTCATCTCCCGCGACCGTCGAGAGTCTCAAACGAGACCTGGCTGCACTGGGAGTCCAGCCGGGGATGCTGCTGCTGGTGCACTCTTCCTTGAGCGCTCTGGGATGGGTCAATGGCGGGCCAGTGGCTGTGATCCTGGCGCTGGAAGAGTTGCTGGGACCTCAGGGCACGCTGGTGATGCCCACCCATACTGGAGACCTCTCGGACCCGCGCCAGTGGCAGAACCCGCCCATCCCGGAGAGCTGGTGGGAGACTGTCCTGGCCAGCATGCCAGCCTATGATCCCTGGCTTACACCGACCAGAATGATGGGGGTAATCTCCGAGACCTTCCGCAAACAAGGTGGGGTGATGCGCAGTGAACACCCACAATTTTCCTTCGCAGCCTGGGGAGCTCAGGCGGAAGCCATTCTTGCTGATCACAACTTGCATTACGGCCTCGGAGAAGGCTCTCCGCTGGCGCGCATCTACGAACATGCCGGCTGGGTGCTGCTGCTGGGGGTGGACCACAGCAATAATACTTCTCTGCATCTGTCTGAATATCGTGCCCAATATCCAGCCAAAAACACCACCAGGAACGGCGCTCCCATAAAGGTTGGCCAATTACGCCAATGGGTGGAGATATTGGATATCAATTTGAATGCGGATGATTTCCGCAGCATCGGGGCTGACTTCTGCAAAACGACCGGGCTGGAACAAGAGGGAAAAGTCGGTCTGGCTACTGCCAGGCTGATGCCGCAAAAGGCCCTGGTCGATTTCGGGGTAGCCTGGATGGAACAGCACCGGACCTAGAAAAAGACCCTTATTTTTTCCAGCCTGCGCAGGCCCTTAATCCACAAAGCGGTATTTGATCAAGGTCCAGAGGGCCACAACGCCATCCCAGGCGGTGATCTTTTTCCCCTCAGAGTACCCGCGCGGGTCGAATGAAATCGGTACTTCGATCAAGCGGAACTTTCTCTTGAGCACTTTCGCAGTGAACTCAGGCTCAAATTCAAACCGGCGGGCCCGGATGTGCATATCCGCCACGACCTCACGCCGGAAGACTTTATAGCAGGTTTCCATATCCGTCAGCCTGGAGCCATAGAGCACATTCGTCATAAAGGTGAGAAATTTGTTGGCTGCCAAATTCAACCGGTTGGCATTCTTTACCTTTGCATGGCTAAATCGGGAACCAAAAACCACATCACAGCGGCCATCGAATAAAGGTTGGACTAACTTGGCATAGTCTTGCGGGTCGTACTCCAGATCGGCATCCTGAACCACCATCAGGTCGCCGCGGGCAGTCTGCATCCCGGTTACAACTGCCGCGCCTTTGCCTTGATTGTGAGCATGTTCCACAACCCGGACATCCGGCAGGTCAGAAAGCTCCTTGAGCACTTCGCGGGTGCCGTCTTTCGAACCATCGTCGACAATGATAACCTCGTCCACCAGGTCAATTGCGCGCACCCGCCTGACGATCTCAAGCACGGTATCTTTTTCATTATAGACAGGCATAATCACGGATAGGGTAAGTGTCATAGGCTTAAATTATAATTGAATTCAGAAGAGTGCACCGGGAGGATTTCAAAAGTTAGCTATGGGTTTCAGGTGGTTGAACTTAGGCTGCATGCTATAATTGTACTGTTAAACTAAACTAATTTCAGGACACCCAGCCTGGAGGATAAAAAATGCAAAAACCTGCCGAACAAAGTGCCTTTTTGCCGCCTGCATTAACCACGATTGAAGATTCTGGGCTCACTACACTCTGGATCCAAGACCTGGCCCTTAAGATCATCTACTTTGGTGGTTATCTGAATGGCTTTCAGGTAGCTGAACGGATTGCGCTGCCCTTTACCGGAATTGTTGACCAGATCCTGGAAAACCTGAAGCGGGAAAAGTTTGTGGAAGTGCGCAGCCAGATGGGCGGGTTGGGGGAAGGTGCTTACCAATACGCTATCACCAGCGCAGGTATCCTGCGCGCACGCGAAGCCCTGGACCGCAGCCAGTATGCCGGGCCGGCNNCCTTCTGTCAACCAGCGCCTGATGCGCCAAGCGCTATCCAACCTGGTGCTATCCCGCAAAACCTTTCACCAGATCGGCCCGGCTGTAAACTCCGGCACCTCCATGTTCCTGTATGGGCCTCCGGGAAACGGCAAAACAACCATCGCCCGCGCGATTGGCAACATGCGCGGCTCGACCACCATGTATATCCCATACGCTCTGTACGTGGATGGACAGGTAGTCAAGCTCTACGACTCCGTCAACCACCAGCTGGCTTCGGATGATGAAACCACCTCAGCAGGAACAGGCTCGCTGCGTTCCGGCAGCCGACGGGACCCGCGCTGGGTGCGTATCCGCCGCCCCTTTATTGTGGTCGGGGGTGAGCTGACCATGGCAGGCCTGGACTTTGTTTTCGATGACACCAATAAATATTATGAAGCCGCCTTCCAGATGAAAGCCAACGGCGGCATCTTCCTGATTGATGACTTTGGACGCCAGCAGGTGCGGCCGCGCGATCTGCTTAACCGCTGGATTGTGCCGCTGGAAAACCGCATCGATTACCTGACCCTGCATACCGGGCGTAAAATCGAAATCCCGTTTGATGTCCTGGTTATCTTCTCTACCAACCTGCCCCCCAAGGACCTGGTGGATGAGGCTTTCCTGCGCCGCTTGCGCCATAAAATTGAAATCATTGACCCCACCTACGAAGAATTCAGAGAAATCTTTAAATCAGTTGCCAAAGCCAAACGCGTTCAGTACAGTGATCAGGGGCTGGCCTACCTGCTGCAAGAATGGTATATCAAACCCAATCGCAAATTGCGCGCCTCCCATCCCAGGGATATTTGTGACCAGATCATCGATATCTCCCGCTACCTGAGCATTGAACCCGTCATGAGCAAAGATATGTTAGACCGGGCTGCAGAGGCCTATTTTGTCGATCTCTAGCGATGCGATCCAAATCTCTATCCCGATCTATCTTTGCACACCGTGGGGCAAGTGCCAACGCCCCTGAAAATACCCTGGCGGCTTTCCGCCTTGCACACCAGGCTCAAGCAGATGGTATTGAGCTGGATGTCCACCTGAGTGCAGATCAACAGGTAGTCGTGATCCATGACGATGAAGTATCTCGCACAACCAACGGACAAGGAAAAGTAAGCCAGCTGACGCTGGAAGAACTGCGCCGTCTGGATGCAGGCCAGGGAGAGACCATCCCCACGCTGGGGGAGGTCCTGGATCTGATCGGCGACCAGCTGTACATCAATATCGAACTCAAGGGGGTTTCCAGGTCTGCCTCTGGGCTGGCAGAAGCGGCAGCGGCCTTGGTAAACCAGCGAAAATTAAACCAGACGATCATCTATTCCTCCTTTGATCCTTTGCTGTTATTTAAGACCCGGCGCGTTGCCCCGCAAGCAAAGCTGGGCTTGCTGATAGACACTGGTGCGGCAGGCACAGCAACCCACCTGATCTTTGCTCCGTTACTACGTCCCTGGTCACTGCACCCCCATTTTTCCTCGATCACACCCCGGTTTTTGCAGCGAGCCAATAAAAATCAACAGGCCATCATCACCTGGACTGTTAACGAAACAGAAGAGATGCGCCGGTTGTTTGCCCTCGGGATCCAGGGCATCATCACGGACGATCCTGAAAAGGCTCTTGAGGTTCGAAAAGCAACATGAAAAAACTGCACCCGCTCAAAAGGATACTGCTGCTCATTTTGGTGTGGGTAGAGATTGTTGCAACAGGCACGACCTTCGCGGCCCCCAAAAGCCAGGTACAGACCACCGAAGAGCTGGCCCGCGAGCTGCTTTCCAGGCTGACACCCGAAGAGCGGGTCGGGCAGCTATTTGTGATCGATTTCCAAGACAGCACACTTACAGAAGAAAGTGAGCTTTACGATCTCATCTCCAACTATCATATCGGCGGTGTAAATCTCAAAGCAGCCAATGGCAACATCCCTCAAGGTGAAAATGCCCTGCTGAATTTATGGCTGCTGATTCAGGAAATCCAACGCACCGAGATCAGCAATTCACGCAACAGGCTGCTCAATCCAGCCACGGAAGAGATTTTCAACCCGGCCCAGATCCCACTTTTTATTGCCACCACCCAGGATGGCGACGGCTACCCGGGAGACCAGATATTAAACCTTCTGACTGCGCTTCCCAGCCAATTTGCGATTGGTGCAACCTGGAATACGGACCTGGCCCAGCAAAGCAGCCGTTTCCTGGCACAAGAACTCAGCACACTTGGGATCAACATGCTGTTTGGCCCCTCTATGAATGTGCATGTCAACCCGCGCCCGGAACTTGCCGGCGACCTGGGTATCAACAGCTTTTCCGGCAGTCCCTTCTGGGCGGGAGAGATGGGAAAAGCGTTTATCAGCGGCCTGCACCTGGGCAGCAACAACCGCTTGGCCGTCATCAGCAAGAACTTCCCGGGCTTTGTCGGCGCAGACCAGCCGCTGGTCGATGAAATCCCGGCCATTCGTAAAACGCTCGACCAACTGCTGCTCACCGAGCTACCTCCCTTTTTCGAGGTGACCGATCTGGGTGGCGATCCGAATGCGGTTACCAACGGCTTGCTGCTGGCACACGCCCGATACCAGGCATTCCAGAGCAATATCTCCACCATTACCCCTCCGATCACCCTCGATCCGCAAGCCCTTAACCAGCTGCTTTCGCTGCAAGAGTTGAACACCTGGCATGAAAACGGCGGGTTGATCGTCAGCGATGAACTGGGCACGCAGGCCATCCGGCGCTATTACGTCCAGATCGGGCAGAAGTACGACCCAAAATTCATCGCCCGCGACGCGCTGCTGGCCGGCAATGACCTGATCCTGACTGGCAATTTTATCGGCCCAGACAGCCCCAACCTGTACACCTCGATTACCAATACCCTGAAATTCTTTGCACAAAAATACCGTGAAGATGTCGCCTTTGCCCAGCAGGTCGATAGTGCTGTGCTTCGGATTTTGATGCTGAAATACCAGCTTTACAATAATTCTTTCGAGGAGAATAACATCCTGATCCCTTCGGAGCAGATCAACAGCATCGGGCTGCCCAACGAGGTCAGCTTTGATGTTGCCAGACGGGCAGCCACCTTAATCAGTCCTGCGCCGGAGAACTTGAACAACGTTCTGCCCAATGCTCCCGCGGCCACGGATTTTATTACCATCTTCACAGACACCGTCACTTACCAGGCCTGCCCAGGCTGCCCCCCGGCACAATCACCCGCAACCAACGCCCTGGAATCAGCGATCGTGCGCCTGTACGGCCCCAACGGGGATGGCCTGATTGTTCCCGGCAACGTGGCCTCTTATACCTTCAATGATCTGAACGAGGCGGTCAGCCAAAGCAATGATCCGGATAGCCTGGTAATTGCCAATATCCAGCGTGCGGAATGGCTGGTATTTTTACAATTGGATCATGATACCAGTCGTCCCACCTCACTGGCTTTCAGCCGATTCCTCTCCGAAACCCCGGAACTTTTGCAGGACAAAAAGATCGTGGTGTTTGGTCTGAATGCGCCTTATTTCTTGAATGCAACCGAAATCTCTACCGTCTCTGCGTATTACGGTTTGTACAGTAAGCAACCCCAGTTCATCGAGATGGCTGCCCGCCTGTTATTTAAAGAGATCAATGCTGCTGGTGCGCCGCCTGTAACTGTGAACAGTGTGGGGTATATTTTAGACCAGGCCCTTACCCCCAACTCTGAACAGACCATCCCGCTGCGCATCCTGCACAGTGGAGATAGCGGTATCCAGGTAGGCCAGGGCACGCCGACCCCTACCGCGCTGCCTTTCAACCGGGGAGATATCATCCTGCTTAGGAGCGGGCCNNGATGGCGTTTCCAGCCAGCGCGAGGTCACCAGCCTGACTGTCGACGGCATTGCCCAAACAAATTACATATTGGATACTGCCGGGACCCTGAGTGTGGGGGCAGCCAGTGGACAGCCTCCCGCGACCTCAATGCAGGTGCAGATCAATGTCGCTGGCCCGGCATCCACGGAATCGCAGCCTGGGGACACCCCCCCACCCGTAGAGATCACCCCTACGGATGCCATCCCCCTGCCGACCGAAATTCCCGCAGGACCGCGCGAGGTCAACAACCTGATCGACTGGCTGCTGGCATTGCTGGTGATCTTTTTTATCAGCCTGTTCGCCTACCAGTCTGGGGCACTGACCGGTCAGGTACGCTGGGGCGTGCGCTGGGGGTTGACAACCCTGATTGGCGGGTTGGCCGTCAATGGCTATATATCCTTCAACCTTCCCGGGGCATCCAGCCTCATCACTCGATACAGCATCTGGGGAATTGTGCTGGGTGTGGTGGCTGGCAGCCTGGCGGGTTGGACAGCCGGGTTGCTTTGGCGCTGGCTGTACAAATCCAAGCAAACCGATTAGACTCCTGGGTCAAATCACTTCCCCGATCGGAATATAATGACAAATGATGAACCAAATCAAATCGCCAAACGATACAGAAATTAACCCGCCTGCGGATACGCACGCCAGCAAAAACCCGAGCGAACCCTTCAAGGACATCCTGTTTCTCTTCCTTTTTTCCGGGATCATCATCGGCCTGGATGTGTGGACCAAGGAAGTGGTGGAAACAAATTTAAGCCTGGGACAATGGTGGCTTCCTGAATCGCTATCCAACCTGCAGCCCTACTTCCGGATCGTTCATCTGCAGAACAAAGGCACTGCCTTTGGCATGTTCCGCGATCAAAACCAGATCAACCTGGTCATTTCGGCCATTGCAGTTCTAGCTTCATTATTCATCATCTATATTTTTCCAAAGATTGAAAAAAACGAACGCGCCCTGCGAGCGGCGCTGATCTTACAGCTCGCTGGAGCAGTCGGGAACCTGATCAGCCGCATCCGCTACGGATATGTGCTCGATTTCATCTCGGTTGGCAATTTCCCGGTCTTCAATGTTGCCGACTCAAGCATCACCATTGGCCTGGTTGTGCTGCTGTTTGGCATGTTTTGGCAGGAGCATAAAGAAAGAAAACAAGTGCGCAGCGCTGAGACGAGCGAAGATGATTCGCCGTAACACTTGGCGGTTCCCCCATTAATCCACCAATCCAAACCCTCACTAAAGTCCTGGTTTCCAGCCTAGACCCTTATTGAAATTCACCTGCACGGTCAAAAGTGCTGCATCAGGGATGGTGATGGAGCTAGTGGCTTAAAGTGGCGATCAGGCTGAGGATGACCAGCCCGGCAGAAACCCAGATGAGTGAACGCTCNNATGACCATGCTTTCCGGGCGGTGATCTGGGTGCAGGCTCAATGCCCAATCAATCGCCCTTTCGGTGCGCGGGCTGATATCCGGGTTAATCTCACGCATCTGGACACCGCGTTCAGGGTGCAGGAAACGCTCCCGTGCTTCTGCCGGCGGGGTATTGGTGAGCAAATGGTACAGGGTAGCGCCAAGGGCATAGGTATCGCTGCGGACATCCGTATGGCCGGTATCGCCACCATACTGCTCGAGCGGGGTGTAAAGGGCAGTGCCACGCCCCTGGACGATGGTTATGGTGGCATCATCGGTGGAGAGGATCTTTACCAAACCAAAATCAACCAGTTTGACCACATCATTGGGGGTAAGTTTGAGGTTGCTGGGTTTTATATCGCGGTGCAAAATGGGGGGTTCCTGGCTGTGCAGGAAGATCAGCGCGTTGCAGATCTGTACCGCCCAGGAGAGTACTTCCCGCTCCGGCAAAAATTCCTTGCGCTGGCGGGCTTCGATCATCAGGGTGCGCAAATCTTTGCCCGGCACATAATCCATCACCAGAAAATCACTCTGCCCCTCGGAGAAAATATCCGAAACCTTGGGCAGGTTGGGGTGGTCGAGACGTGCAAGAACAGTAGCCTCGCGCAGGAACTGTTCGCGGGCTTCTTCTCTGACATCTTCCGGGAGGGCGTGGTCGTATTCGACTTCCTTGAGGGCGCACTGACGTCCCTTGAGACGCATATCGTCGGCAAGGTAAATGGACCCCATGCCGCCTTTTCCGATTCGCTCGCGAATCTTATAGCGGCCACGCAATACCTCCTCATTATTGAGGGGTGGGAACAATAATTCTCCTTGTTTTATATGCTGAGACGCAACATATTGCACAGAAGTTTCGGCGTGGTCTGTTTCAATATGCGATGTTCTGCTATAGTATTATAATATACACTCTTATGCATTTAGATTATTATTTGGTGGAAAATTTATGATGATGCCGAAGGAAGACCCTCCTCTGTTGGTCGCGCAGGATGGCCCATTAAAAGGACAGCGCTGGCAGTTGGATACGCCCATTGTATTGGGGCGCGAGCCGAGTTGTGATGTTGTCATCACAGACCGGCAGATTTCACGTTTCCATGCGCGCCTGACGCCGACGCTTGAAGGTGTGATCCTTGAAGACTTGGGGAGCAAGAACGGCACGCATCATAA
>DNGN01000286.1 GCA_003486225.1 Chloroflexota bacterium | reverse complement strand
TACCGGGATGCACGTCTAATGACTATCGGCGAAGGGACCAGCGAGGTCCAAAGGCTGGTTATCTCCAGAATGGTGCTTGGTCATTAACCGAGGAAAATAAAAATAGGCGAGGGTTTTATCTCTCGCCTATTGATAATCAACCTATCACCTTTCCACGTAAAGCGTCTTACCGAAAGACGCTTTTTTCATAATTTGTGCCCGGCTTCGGAGTCAGGGGTTTCATTCAAAAGTGAAACGGCATGCGGCAAAACGGGGGAAATTACCTCGAAATTTTCCTGCACCGCCTTCGGACTGCCAGGTAAGTTAACAATCAAAACGTTTCCCCGGATCCCNNCATGCGGGGTGATGGACAAACTTCTTGCCCGGATCGCTTCCACCAATCCAGGCGTTCTCCGCTCGATCACGCTTAACGTCGCTTCAGGGGTTACATCGCGCGGGGCGAATCCGGTGCCCCCACTGGTCAAAATTACATCCATGGAAGCGGTATTTACCCACTCAACCAATAGGCTGGCGATCTCGTCATGAACATCCGGAACAATACCTGTGCGGGTAACAGACCACCCTTGCTGCTCCACCAATTGCTGCAAGAGTGGGCCGGAGAGATCTTCCCGCTCGCCCGAAGATGACCGGTCGGAGATTGTCAGGATTGCAAACCGGATAGCCACACCCTGCCTCTATTCGTCTTCCAAGCCAACCAGGCGGCGCCAATCGCCATGCACACCATCTTCCGTCACGCCAAAGTAATAACGATGGGATTTCTTCTCCCGTTGGACCAGGTCAAAAATCTGCCGGTTGCCATGCTTATATTTTTTAAGTAAACCCAGATCACCCTGCCATTCGACATTCAATTTATTGAAATCTTTCGGAAGATCGGCGTAAGCCGTAATGGCGTAATGCCATAATCGACGGGCTGATTTCACGGTCACATTTTTAACTACATTTCCGTTCCGCAAATCTCGCATGGTATAAAACTTTTGGTTATTGCGTTCAGTTTCATCCATGACTTCCACACCCGTTCTGGGTGCAATATCTTCATCCACCCTGGTTTCTGGAGGTGGTTCCGGCTCAGCACGCGTGACATAACTTACGGCGCTATCCTGATCCAGTGCAGGGGATAGGGACTGCGCCCGATTGACCAGATTTACAATCTCATCCCGAACAGCGAGGTTAGTCTCTGCTTCTTCGCGGATATAGATTTTATTGTCATCCACTGCATAGGGTGGGTCTTCCCCGCGCGGCACCAACACCCGCAGGATATTTTTATCACTGGTCTTATGCGTATCAATTGAACAGTTTAGTGGAGGGCTGATGCGCGAACTGATCTCTTTTTCAAGCTGTTTGATTGCTTGAGAAGGATTGCTGATCCCGGTTACAGGTGCTTTGACATCTTTGGTTAACCCGATATACAGTGTCCCGCCATTGGCATTCGCAAAGGCACAGATATCCGCAATGATGGCATACAGCTTACCACCACGGACGGTCATTTGCTCGTGAAAATCCTGAATGATATTCGATCCCTCTTCTCTGGCAGCGCGGACAAAATCAAAATCAGGTTGGCCGTTAAGCACGCGGCGCGGGCGGGTACGGGCGAAGTCATTGCTCAAGAACAGGTCGCGTAAAGAATCGAAATTGCGATCCTGAAGCAGCACTTCTGTAACCCGATCACCAATCCCCAAGGTCTTTTTACGGCTGCTGTCTGAATCCAGACGGTGCGCATCAGAACCTTGAATGCAATGCATTCGGCGCGGATATTCGGGTTTTGTCCCGCGGAAGAAAGTGGACGTGGTGTGTTTTCCGCGTTTATCCAAATCGGTGACCTCTAATGCATGCAGGTTAGGATCCTGGGTAAAGGCAATTTTTGTTTGTCCGCCAAAGGGGAAGCCCCGCATTGCCACGCCATTGGTCGAGTTTGCATGCGCAGCAATGGCAATCCCGCCAGCCTGATTGATCTGTTCATAGGCGCTGAGCACATCTGCAGATGCGCCGACAGTCACCGCCCCTTCGTCCAGTTGTGCTGCGGGGATATTTAATTTCAGCAGTACATGTTCGATCTCACGGATAGATTTATCAGGCGGAAAGATCCCCAGAATATGAAAACCAAAAGTGGCTGTAAATTCAAATCCCGGCAGGACCAAAATCTTGTCTATGAGCCGTTTATATTCAGCCAAGGTGGCTGCTTCTTCCGGTAGGATACGCTTCAGGGATGCCAGCAGTTCCAGATGCTTGATCTCTTCCATCATCTTGCGATAGCCGTTGACTGTGTTGTGATCAGTAAAGGCAATGATTTCCAACCGGCGCTGTTCCGCTTTTTTCAAGATATCGAGGTAGCTGACCGTTGGCTCTTGGTAATCACTCGATGCTGGAGTATGCAGATGGATGTCCATCGAGTACCATTTTCTGGATCGATTAGGTTTTCGTTTCGCCATCTAGATCACCTGCCTACCAAACGGTTTACTATATTGATTAGCTCATCAGGCATATAGGGTTTCATAATAAAATCATCCGCTCCAGCCTGCTGGCTCTCATAGTGTTTATCCATACCGGAGGACATGATCACCTTCTTTTCCTTCAGCACAGAGTCTTTCCTCATTACTGAAAGAATTTCAAGGCCATCGTTGGTCTTGAGGTGGACGTCCATCAGGATCACGTCCGGATCTTCTTTTTTAATCTCTTCGATCACGGTATCAAATTTCTCCAGTTTGACTACCTGGAACCCTTCCA
>DNGN01000252.1 GCA_003486225.1 Chloroflexota bacterium | reverse complement strand
ATATACGCTCCACCGCCATCCGGATAGGCATGGATCGTATATCGTTTCCCGTGATAATTTGGGTTCATTTGCTGCCCAGGTGGCTGGGGCGGCCTTGCTGACGGACTATATCCTGACCGTTTCCGTTTCGGTGTCGGCTGGGGTGCGGGCAGTCACATCGGCTTTCCCCCATGCTTTTGAGTACCGGGTATGGATTGCGCTGGCAGCGATCCTGTTCATCACCTGGGTCAATTTGCGCGGCATGCGCGAGAGCGGGACGATCTTTGCCATCCCGACCTATGCCTTCGTCAGCGGTGTACTGCTGATGATTGCGATTGGCCTGGTGCGGTATTTTGGCCTGTTTGGAGCTGCTCCAATCCCCATCTCTGCCGAGCAGGTAGCCGCCGAGGCATCCCTCAGCGGGTTTGCATACCTTTGGCTGCTGCTGCGGGCTTTTGCCGGGGGGTGCACAGCCCTGACCGGGATCGAAGCCATCAGCGATGGGGTGCAGGCCTTCAAGCCGCCCGAATCCAAAAACGCAGCCATCACGATGGTGGCCATGGGGGTTATAGCCATGTCGCTGTTCATCGGGATCAGCTTCCTGGCCACTCACCTCTCCCTGGTGCCGAATGAGGCAGAGAGCATCCTCTCACAGTTGACTCGCCGGGTGGTGGGTACCGGCTTTTTATACTACTGGGTGCAGATCTTTACGGCCATAATCCTTTTCATGGCCGCCAATACCGGCTACCAGGATTTTCCCCGCCTGAGCTATTTCCTGGCCCGGGATGGCTTTTTGCCGCGCTGGATGGAAAATCGCGGAGACCGGCTGGTTTTCAGTTCGGGCATCCTGGTTCTATCCTTGGCGGCCACTTTGGTTGTGATTGTCTTCCAGGCCGACGAGATCGCCATGCTGCCCCTGTATGCGCTGGGTGTGATGCTGGGGTTCAGCCTGTCCCAATCCGGGATGTTCCGGCTGTTGGGGAAGATCGCCAGGCTAAAGCCAGGTGAGAGCATGCATACCGGGGTAACTGAGATCCATGCCGAACGCCATGTTACAGCCAAGCGGGTATTCAATTTCATTGGTGCAGTCGTCACGTCCATCGTGTTTGTCATCCTGGCGTTGACCAAATTCACCGAAGGTGCCTGGGTGGTGGTTCTCATGATCCCGGTCCTGGTGATGGCCTTCAATCGCATGCACAAACACTACGATCGGGTTTCGCTGGCCTTGAGCACTAAGGGGCTGAAATTTGACCATCTCACAGAGGTGGCCGATATGGTCTATGTACCGATAGCCGATCTGCATCAAGGTTCGATCCAGGCCATTCGCTATGCCAAACGGATCTCCAGGGATGTGCGGGTGCTGACGATCAGCACCACGCCGGAGCAGGAAGTGCGCTTCATGCGCCGCTGGAAACGCTTCCCGGAGCTGGTCTCGGACGTGCTGTTGGTGGTCATTGAGTATGATTTCCGGGATATTGTCAGACCATTGGTGGAATATATTGTCTCCAGCAGTGAGCAGGAATTTCCCGGCATGATCACCACAGTGGTGGTGCCTGAATTTATCCCGGAGAACCGTATCGCGGACTTTCTGCACAATCAGACCGCTCGCCGGTTACGCTCCAGGCTGCGGGTCAATAAAAATATTGTCGTCATCGATGTACCGTACCATATCGAATCGATGCTTAAAAGAGACCCATAACTGCGGATCTTCAAGTGTGTGCCACAAGGGCCCCCTGACCTAATCAGGGGGCAGTTTTGATGGGGATTTCCCTCTCATACATAATTCGAAACTATCCTGAAATTATCATATTGCTGGCATAAATGGCATGTATACTCAGAACATAGCGTGTTGCCTGTAGAGACAGCGCGCAAATTAGGCATGTTCTATGCAGATATAAAGCTATGATCAGAATAAGTCTTAGAGACCGTCGGTATCTATATCCTTTCAATGACTACGCCCGCGACTTGCGCATTCAGAACAAGCCGCTGTGGCTGCACCATAGCGACGTGCTCGCGCCTTATGTGCAGGGGGAAAGGCAAGTGGAAGAATTTGAGGATATTTTTTCGGCTGCCTTGTTCCCGGAGGAAAACCGCCAGGGCTGTATCGTCTACCGTGATAACCTGTTCTTCGACGAGTTTTTTGTAGAGGAGTTTATCCGCCGGGCCAAAGAACGCAACCAGCCCTGCCGGGTTGCCTTCAATCCAACCGACCCGGCCTTCCGCGAACATGCCTTGCCGCTTTCCTCATCCTATACACCTTCAGGGGGGGTATACCTGGCTGACATGTGGTATTTCCCGGAGGGGCCTACCCGCGAAAAAATCGAGCCCATCATCATTGACCTGGAAGCGAGGGAGATTGGCTATTATCATGTGCCCACCTACATGGCAAGCCAGCAAGGTGATTTAACCTACCAGGTGCCGCTTAAATCTTTTATCGCCATTGATTCATGGGTGCATATCTTTATGGCGGATGTGGTATATGGACTGTTTGGTCGGGGGGCGCGTTTTGAGCATCAGCTTGACACGGACTTGAAATTCAAACTGCAGATCTTGTTTAACGCCATGTATGAAGGCAAACAGCTGCTGGAATCCAGTAAAGTGGTGCAAATTGGCAATAATTGCGTCATTGACCCGACGGCGATCATCCATGGCCCAACCACGATCGGGGATAATGTCACCATTGGGGCTGGGGCGGTAGTGGAGAACTGCATCATCGGCAGCAATGTGAACATCTCTCAGGGATGCCAGCTGATGCTTTCGGTAGTGGGTGACGGCACATTTTTGCCTTTCAGGGCTTCCCTGTTCATGACAACCTTGATGGAGAACAGCATGGTTGCCCAGAATACCTGCCTGCAAATGTGCGTGGTCGGGCGCAATACGTTTATTGGAGCAGGCAACACCTTTACAGATTTTAACCTGATCCCGACCCCCATCATGGCTATAGATGGGAATGGAGAGCTGAAAGAGTCCAACCGTGAGGTGATGGGAAGCTGCGTGGGGCATAACTGCCGCATCGGCTCGGGTGTCATCATCCATCCGGCCCGCGTGATTGAATCGGATGTGGTGATCGTGGCATCGGAGAATCGCCGCGTTGTGGATCGGAATGTGCCCTTCGAAGACAGTGACCACCACCTGCTCAAATCAGCTCATTTGCACCAACGCCTGTATTCGCAAGGTCGCAATGAACAGGAAACCTGGTAATGATCGCTCTGCAGGCTTTGGTAGGCAATCTGGCAGGGAAGATTGGATCAATCGCTGCTGAACAAAGTTATCCTTTGCGTGGATTCAGGTGCTCTGGGAACAACAGAAGTGTAGAGTACAATGAATGCACAAGGCTGCAAGCCCAGGCAGCCCGGCAGTCATCCTAATGTTTTGGGAGGAACCCTATGGGTAAAGCAAGAATATTAGTAGTTGAGGACGACTTCGACATCTCAAACATGCTCAAAATATATTTTGGTGGGCAAGGCTATGAGGTTGAAGTTGCCGCGCGCGGGAACCAGGTCCTGGAGAAGACCCGTCATGATCTGCCGCACCTGATCGTACTGGATATTATGCTGCCAGATATTGATGGGTACGAGGTCTGCCGCCAACTGCGCACAAACACACGCACCAGCCATATCCCGATTATTTTCCTCACTCAGAAGGACGAGCGCAGCGATAAGCTGCAGGGATTGGAGCTTGGGGCGGACGATTACATCACCAAACCCTTCGATATTGAAGAGCTCAAGCTGCGGGTACAGAATGCGATTGCCCGAGCCGAGCGGGAGAGCCTGACAGACCCGCGTTCGGGCTTGCCTTCTGGCCGACTGATTGAAGAGCAGCTGCGCGCGATCATCCGCCGGGAAGGCTGGGCATACCTGGATGTGCGGGTGAACCATTTTGAGGCTTTCAAGGATGTCTATGGCTTTGTGGCGGCAGATAATGTGGTGCGCTTCACCACCATGCTGCTGGGTGAGGTGGTGGATGAATTGGGTAATCGGGAAGATTTTATCGGGCATCCGGGTGGCAATAGTTTTGTGATCATTACCGATGAAGCGGACGCTGCCAAAATGGTCGAGGGGTTAAAGGCTCGTTTCAGAGAGCAGGTGCTGTCGCATTACAATTTCCTCGACCGAGAGCAAGGCTTTATTGTGACCACGAACGATCTTGGCCAGAAAGAACAAACTCCCCTGATGTCCATTTCCATTGGATCGGTTTCGCCGAGCGAGTATCCCTTCTCGGATATCCGCGAGATCACAGAACTGGCTGCCGAAGCCCGCCGGAAAGATTACCAGGTTGCCTGATCGAGTCGGTAACCCAAAAGGAAAATAACCCTAGAGAAATTATGTCATGTCTGGTTTAGATCCTGTCACGGTTGGAGTTATTCTGGCGCTGGTTGGGGCGGCCTTGTTGGGGCTGCTGCCTGTCTTGCTGCGTATCCTCCCACGCAAAAGCAAGCCCTCTGCGCAGCTAGAAACCCAACTGGGCAAGGTGACCGATGTCAGCCCGCATGAAAATGCGGTTTTCCTGGTGCAGCCCGGCGGACGAGTGATCTATATCAACCAGCAGGCGCGGCAATGGTTTGGGATTGCGGACCAGGAAAGCCCCAATCTGGAACGCATGGCTCGCCGTGCCCGTCCGGCAGATGCTTTTCTGGGCTTATGCGCCTCAGCCGGTCAGATAAGTTTTACGCTGGATCAATCCCTGGTAGAGGGGATTTCTTTCAATATTCCTTACCAGGAGAGGCAAGCGGTGCTGGTCTCGCTGCAAAAGCCCCAGTTTAAGAACCTAGAAGAAGGTCAGGACTTGCTCTCGATGCATGCCGTGACCATTTTTAATGAGATCTCACAGGCCATGTCTGCCAGCCTGGACCTGGAAACTACCATTCAAACCATTCTGGAAAGCATAGACCGCTTGATCCCTTCGGATTTTTCGGAGATCACGCTTTGGGTGCCTGAAGAAACTTATTTTGTCGCTTACCGCTTTCTGACCGAAGAAGATGGCATCAGGCGATTGAAACGCAGCGATACGCACTACACCCTGGACAAAGGGTATACGGGCTACCTGGCATCCCTGAGCGAGGCCTTGTTGGTCAATGATGTGGTTAATTTTCAGGAGGCCAGGCCGGCTGTCAGCCGGGCGCAATTCCCCATCCACTCCTACCTGGGAACCCCTCTAAAGATCGGTGGTCAGCTGGTTGGGACGATTGAACTGGCTTCTCAGAATGTGGATAGCTTTAACGAGCAAGACAAAGAAGTGCTGGAGATCCTCTCCGGGCATGCTGCAGTGGCGTTGCAGAACGCCGTTACCCATCATAAAGAACAAGAGCGCGTGCGAGAAATGACTGGCCTGGCCGACCTGGCCCAGGTAAGCCGGGCGATTGATTCCACCCAGAATTTATATCAGCAAATTATTGCCACGATCAGCCCGCTGATTGAGGCGGAAATTTTAGGGTTCCTGATTTACGATGAACAAAACCGGACCCTGGAAGGACAGATCCCCTTCCAGGGCCTGCCGGAGCAATTTGCGCTGCTGTACCGCGCTGAACTGCAAGCGAACAGTCCTGCGGAAAGCGTATGGCTGGAACAGGATGTGATCATCACGGATGATATGAGCGAAGATTCGATCATGGGCAAGCTTGGCTTGGCGGGATTGGCACAGGCCAGCGCCATGCGAGAAACCGTGCTGGTCCCGTTGAGCTCTGGCCTGAAACCATTGGGATACCTTCAGGTGGCCAACAAACGAGATCACAGCCGCTTCAATGATGATGACTTGCGCTTGCTGCGCATCATTGCCGGGCAGGTGGCCCCGATTTTGGAGAATGCCAGCCTGATCCAGCAATCCAAGCGCCGTACCCAGCGAGCCGAAGCGCTCCGGCGGGTGGCCAGCCTGGCGGGTTCAGAAGCTACTCTGGATGAGGCCTTACAGTTTTCCATAATAGAACTCAGCCGCCTCTTACAGGCAGACCTGGCGGCAGTCTTATTGCTGGATGAGGGGTTGGGAATCCTGCAGGTGCATGATAAATCAGCCATTGGAATCGCCATCAACCAGATGTCTAAGATTTCCCTGCACCTGGTCACCCAGGCCAACCTGAACCATACGGTTACCGATACCCAGACCGCTCTCCTCAGCAATAATCTGCTGTCTGATGACAGCCTCCCCCAGCCATACCGCACGCTGCAGCCCTTGCTGCCGGAGATCCAGTCCATGGTTGTTGCGCCATTGGTGGTGCGCGGCCGGAGTATGGGCGAAATCCTGATTGGCAGCAAGTCCCGCAATGCTTTTGATCTCAATGACCGGCAGTCTTTGGCTACCGCTGCCGACCAGATCGCCAGCGCGATTGAACGCTCGGCACTGCTCAGCCAGACGGATAAGTCGCTGCAGCGCCTGGCGGATGAACTGAGCGCTATCAACCAGCTGACCCGCAAAATCTCTGTCACCGATAATGTCGAGAACGTGCTGCGTATGGTTCATCAGGAAGCTCTGCGCATCTCCAGGGCCGATACCGGCGGGATCCTGATCTTTGATGCGGCGCAGAATGGCAACGCCCCGCTCTGGATCAATCACCGGGTAGGCGAGACGCCCCAGACCATCACCGGGATGGACCAGTACGCCATCAACCATATTGAAACCATTTATCTGCCAGACCTGACCGCCAGCAGCTTTGCGCAGGATTTTTCAGGGCTGGCCTCCGGGATGGTGGTGCCGATTACCAAATTTGGGCAGGTGATCGGTGTGCTGCGGCTGTTTTCCCATCAGCCGGACCCATTCGACCAGACAGTTCGAGACCTGATCCATGCGCTGGCCTCGCAGACCGGCATGACATTAGCCAATATCTGGGAATATCATGCGGCTGCCAGCCGGACCAATTTGCTTTCTGAGCAAGCCAAGGCCTTGAACCAGCTACTGGAGACCCGAAAGCAAATCGAATCCCAAACCTCCCTCGAGCAGGCGCTTGAAATCGTGGCAGGCGCGATTCAACAGGTTGGCCAGTTTGATGTGGTCCTGATGTATGTGGTCGAACAACAATCTCAAATGCTCCAGCCGGTGACCCTGTTAGGCCTGCGGGCCCGGGATGCGGAGATCATGCGGGAAATTTCTCATCCCTGGGAGAATGTGGCCAAGCAGATGCGCCCTGATAATCAGCTCAGCCGCGCCTATTACGTGCCGCACAACCCGGAGGACCCCACATCGGCCTTGATCCCGGAATTTGTTCAGGTCCAGCTGGTTCCTGCCCAGGACCCCGAGCGACCGTGGAACCCGGGAGATCAGCTGCTGCTGCCCCTCTTTGATGCTCGAAGTCAGCCTCTGGGGTTGATCGTGGTCAGCGCCCCGCGGGCAGGCAGCATTCCCGATCTGAATCGTTTGGAGACCCTGGAACTATTTGCCACCGAAACGGGCTTGCTGATCCAACGCAGCAACCAGGCGGCAGCCCTGAGAGGGCAAATGGAAGAGGTCGAGGCAAAGATCGGCCAGGCTGTT
Organism: Chloroflexota bacterium; assembly: GCA_003486225.1. The sequence continues at coordinate 12,231 of DNGN01000252.1, read as the reverse complement.
GCTGAAATGGATGTGGCCCAGAGTTCACCGCACCTGGCGATGTTGCTGCAAAAAGACCTGGAACAGACCATCGCCCTCGACCAGCTTTACCAACGGGCTCGCAAGATCCGGATCGGGCTGGACATTGCCGATAATGTCAACCGCCAGCCGGACAGGCAGTCTGTGCTCAATTCTCTGGCAAGCCAGCTGCTGACCGAGATGGAACTGGACATTGCGCTGGTGGTGGAATCTTCCTCTGGCGGCCCGCGGCTGCTGGGACAGTTTGGCCCGTCTCCATCTGGTGCAAACCCCCAGGCATTGCTGGGTCAGCGCAACCCGCTGCGCCAAAGCCTGCTGTCGGGTGAGATGCTGGTGGAGACCAACCTGGATGAAAGTTCGGAGTGGTTCAACTCTCCACTGCTAAAGAGCCTGGATGCCAGAGGTTTTGTTTGCCTGCCAATTTCAGACAACCAGCGCATTGATTCAGCCGTGCTGGCGATTTCCAATGTGCCGCTGACCGATCTGACGCGGGAAGATGAGCAGGTTTATGAGCTGATTGGCAACCAGGTCTCGTTGACCTTGCAGAACATCAACCTGCTGACCGAAACCCGGCGCCGCTTGCGGGAAGTGAACTTGTTATTGGAGTTCAGCCGCCAGTTGGGATCCCTCAACTCGCGGGAGATCATGAATACCCTGGTCAGCAGTATAAGGCGGGTGCTGCCGCATGCCCACGGATTGAGGGTGATGGTTTGGGATGCGGACCGGCTTTCTCTGACCACGGAAACTGCCTTCGGATACAACCAGAATGATGTTCTCACCAAAATTTCACACGGGTTAGGCCAGCGCATACTTGAGACAACTTTCCGCGAGGGGCAGCTTCTGAATCTTCCTGAAGTGGACTTCGCGGTCGATTTTGAACTGTCCTCGGAAGAACTGCTGCGTTACCGTGAAGCCACCGGCGGCAGGCTGCCAGTCTCTCTGCTGCTGGTACCCATCCGAGCAGCGGATGAGATCCGCGGTCTGATCGAATTGGATAATTTCAACACCGTGGCTGCATTTTCTGAAGAAGACCAGGTGCTGGTCGAATCGCTGGCCCAACAGGTCGCCCTGGCGCTGGAAAATGCCAGGCTGTACGCAGAGAGCCAGCGCATCAACGAGATGCTCGAGAAGCGGGTCGCGGAACGCACCCGGGAGCTGGCCGAGGAACACCAGTTCTCTCAAATCCTGCTAAAGATCAGCACTGAACTCTCCTCCAGCCTGGATCTGGATATGGTGCTCAACCGGTCACTTGCGATGCTGGTAGAGGCCACAGGGGCGGAGCAGTGCAATATCCTCATCTCCCGGCTGCAGGAACCCAACCTGATCTACCGGGCTGGTTCCGGCATCCATGAATCTCCTCCCATGGGTGGGTCGGTGTCAAACCTGAAGGTCGATGAAGGCATTGCTGGCTGGGTGATCAAAAACCAGCAGCCGATCATCATCAACGACCTGATGAAGAATAAAAAATGGTCGGCGATCCACGGTGTCAATCCAGTCTACCGCAGCACCCTGACCGCCCCGCTGATTGTAGGGCAGGATGCCCTGGGTTGTCTGATGCTGTTCCACCGCGAGCCGAACCATTTCAAGGATAACCAGGTAGATGCCATCCAGGCGGCCGCGAACCAATTTGCCGTGACGATCAACAATGGTGAGCTCTTCCAGCTAATCCGCGATCAGGCTGAAGACCTTGGCAACCTGCTGCGTGCCCAACAGATCGAATCCAGCCGCTCGATGGCCATGCTGGAAGGGGTGGCGGATGGGGTGCTGGTGACGGAAAGCCAAAATGAGATCACGCTGTTCAATGAGGCGGCGGAAAAAATGTTGGCTCTCAACCGCCGTCAGGTGTTGGGCAAATCTCTGGAAGAGTTTGTCGGCCTGTTTGGCGGGGCGGCCCGCGACTGGATGGAGACGATCCGCTCCTGGTCGGGCAGCCCGGACCCGCCAGCCAGTACTGAAATGTATGAAGAGCGGCTGTACCTAGAAGACGGCCGGGTGCTCTCGGTGCACCTTTCTCCGGTTCGAGACCGCAACGAATTTTTAGGCACGATTTCGATCTTCCGGGATATTACGCACCAGGTGGAAGTGGATCGGCTAAAATCTGAATTTGTTGCTACGGTCAGCCATGAACTGCGCACACCGATGACGCCTATAAAAGGGTATGTGGAATTCCTGTTGATGGGTGGGGCTGGTCAGTTAAATGAGCAGCAGTTGGAATTTGTCCATATCATCAAAACCAATATCGACCGCCTGAGTATCCTAGTGGATGACCTGCTGGATGTCTCGCGCATCGAGGCGGGAAAAGTATCTCTCTCCTTCCAGCCCATCAACTTGCGGGAGGCGGTGGAAGAGGCTAGTGAAGCCATCAGGCAGCAATCGCAGGAAGAACAGCGGCCAGTAACCATTGAAGTGAATATCCCCGATGATCTGCCGAGTGTCTACGGCGACATCGAGCGTGTACGCCAGATCGTGTTCAACCTGCTGGATAATGCCTATAAATACTCCCCAGAGAACAGCCGCGTGGTTATCCATGCCTTCCAGGATCAAAATTCTATCCAGATCGATATCATCGATAAAGGTGTCGGCATTTTCCCGGATGAGCATGAAAAGATCTTTGAACGCTTCTACCGCAGCGAAAACCAGATGGTGATGTCGATTGCCGGAACGGGGCTGGGTTTGCCGATTGTGAAAGAACTGGTGGAACTGCATAAGGGAAAGATCTGGGTCACCAGCCAAGGCGTGCCGGGAGAGGGCAGCATTTTCTCCTTTACATTACCTGTGTATCAAACAGAACAAGAACCAATAGTGTATGAATAAGAGGATGAATATGGCGAAAATATTAATAGCTGAAGATGAAAGAGATATTCGGGATCTGATCACCTTTACCTTGCGCTTTGCCGGGCACGAAGTGATTGCCACAGCCAATGGTGAGGAAGCCTACCTTAAAGCGCAAGAGGTCGTGCCGGATTTGATCATGATGGATGTGCGCATGCCCCGTATGACAGGCTACGAAGCCTGCCGCCAGATGAAGGAGATCGATGCCCTGAAATCTGTGCCGGTGATCTTTCTTTCGGCCAAGGGGCAGGATGCGGAAGTTCAGGCCGGGCTGCAGGCAGGGGCTGTGGAATATATCCTCAAACCTTTTGCGCCCAATGAACTGACGGACCGGGTGAGCAGTATTTTGGAAAAGTACAGCGCATAATTTTATTGGATTGCCAGCCAGTCTCTAGGAGACCTGTCTCGAAGCGGTTGTTTTCGCTTGGATCATGGGCTGAACTGGCCAAACCATTGCAAGGATTGCCATGAGTGCAGTCATAATTAATGAAAAAATCGTTCATTACGAAGTTTTAGGACGCGGAAAACCGATCATTTATTTGCATGGTTGGGTCGGCTCTTGGCGATATTGGATCCCGGCCATGCAGGCGGCCTCGACATCCTACCGCGCCTATGCTTACGATATGTGGGGCTTTGGAGAGACCAGCAAAGATGATTGCTGCTATACTCTCAGCCAGCAGGCTGATCTGCTGAACCAATTTATGAATGCCATGGGTATAGGCAAGGTGGCGCTGGTGGGGCACGGGTTGGGAGCATTAATTGCGCTGTCGTTTGCCGCCAAATATTCGTACCTGATAGATCGTGTGATGGTGATCTCGATGCCGGTATCTGCAGAAGGGCTGCTGGATTGGTTGGGGAATTCGTCTCCGGCTGAACTGGCCAACCGCTTGTTGGACCCAAAAGCTGGGGGGGAGGTAGTGCGTTCCGAAGCTGCCAAATCTGATATGAAAGCCATCCTGCATTCGTTTGAGGAGATGGAGTCGGTGGATATGCTGGATCTGTGCCGTAAGGTGACCACAGCTTCCCTGCTCGTGCATGGCCTCAAAGATCCCATTAACCCATCTGCCGATATGTCTGAGAATGGCGATCTCTCGGGTATGTTCCACCATATTGCCTTTGACGATTCGGGCCATTTCCCAATGCTGGACCAACCCAATAAGTTCAACCGGCTGATGAAAGATTTTTTGGACCTTCCTTCAGGGGAAAGCCCGCGCCAGCTGCAGTTGAAGGATGAATGGAAGCGCAGGGTGCGCTGAGTTCGTTTCAATAAATTCCTATCCCCATCTTCAAAAATTTGGTTAAAATAAACCTGCTTGCTGTCTCGGATAGTAAGAGGTGAATGCCCCGGGATTTATGGACAGGCAGGAGAACAGCAAACTCTCCAACTGTTTTTTGATTTCTGTTTGTTTGATGCTAAAATAAAAAATATCATCCTGGGTGGATGGTTTGAGGAAGGAGAAGGATATGATCAAGGTGCTTAAGGTGCTGGCTGGCGGGTTGGCATTGATTGGATTGCTTTCTGGCTGTAATTTCCCCAATCGGGTGAATCCTGCGGTTGGCAACCAGGCGTTAACCATCGCCGCCCAAACCATACAAGCCGAGATGACCTCGGAAGCCGCCGGACTGCCTGGTGGAGAAACGACGACCGTACCGGGTGACACACAGGCAACTCTAACGCCGATCGTCACCATTGCCCCCACCAATACTGACTCTGTCCCCACAGCCACCGAAGAACCCTGTGATGTGGCTGGCTTTGTGCGGGACGTGACCATCGAAGATGGTACGGGGATGATGCCGGGTACCTCCTTCACCAAAACCTGGCGGGTGATTAATGAGGGGGCGTGTACCTGGACCAGAGACTATGAAATAGTCTTTGATAAAGGTGATTCCATGGATGGGGCAACCTCGGTGAAAATCACGACCGGTAATGTGCAGCCTGGTACTCAGCTGGATATTTCGGTGAACCTGGTAGCACCTGATTTGCCTGGGACCTACCGCGGCACCTGGCAGCTGCGCAATGCCAATGGCGTCATCTTTACGATAGATGGGTATTGGGTGGAGATTGAAGTCTTGGCCCCGGAGGTCTTCAGCAGCAAATCGAACTTCAAAGTGGAGCAAACCTATTTGGCCGATCTGGACAGCGGCGATTCACCTCCCGTGGACATTGAGGATTTTCTTTTCAGCATGGTTTCAAATACGGATAAACGGCTGGTCCCAAAAAACTCGGCACTCTTTGCACTGATGAGCAAGGAGGAACCCAGCTACGGCAAATGCAATGAAGCCGAGAAGAAATCCGATGATATTGTTATTACAAAAGACCTGGTTAACCTGTGGGTTTGTTTTGAAACCAACGAGGGACGCCTGGGCAATTTTAAAATCCTCTCACTTACGCCGACGGATGTTTCGGAAAGCCAGATCCTTGAACTGGATTACACCACCTGGGACCTGCCCTGATGCCCGTCCTGGCGGGAGAGGAATTAAAAAAGTCACTGATCGAAAAAGCGCACCAGTTGGGTTTTTGCCTGGTGGGCGTGACTTCTGGTGAACCGCCTGCCAGTTACCCGAAATTCAAAGAATGGGTTGCAGAAGGTTTGCAGGCCGGCATGGGCTACCTGGCAACCGACCACAGCCTTTCCCGGCGCTCAGACCCGCGGCAGGTCTTGCCTGAATGCCGGTCTATTGTGGTGCTGGGAATTCCTTATTTCGCCCCCCGAGAGGATATGGGCGGGGTGGCGGCATATGCCTGGGGGCAAGATTATCACGATGTGCTCAAGCCGCGGCTGCAGGCTGTGGTAGCCCATCTGGAAGAACAGGCAGGTCAATCCATTCCAAACCGCTGGTATACCGATACAGGCCCGCTGCTGGAACGGGATCTCGCCCATCGGGCGGGTTTGGGCTGGATCGGCAAAAACAGCATGCTGATCAATCCGCAGCACGGTTCTTATTTTTTACTGGCTGAAATTCTCTTGGGGATCGACTTGCCTGCCGATAAGCCGTTCCCTGTTGACCATTGCGGCAGCTGCACCCGCTGCCTGGAGCAATGCCCGACCGGGTGCATCCTGCCGGATAGAACCCTGGATGCCGGGCGGTGTATTTCTTATTTGACCATCGAGAACAAAGGCGAGATCCCGACCAGCCTGCGCCAGCAGGTGGGCGAGTGGCTGTTCGGTTGTGATGTTTGCCAGCAGGTTTGTCCCTGGAACAGATTCGCACCCCAAACAGGAGACGAGCAGTTTGCCCCAAGGCCCGGCGTGCCGCCCGAAAATTTGGCAGAGGAACTGCATCTTTCTGCTGAGGCTTTCAACCGCAAGTTTAAAGGCAGCCCGGTAAAAAGGGCCAAACGCCGCGGCTATCTGCGTAATGCGGCCACAGTCATTGGCAACCGGGGCCAGGCCGGGGACGCTGACCGCCTGGCAGCTGCCATGCAAGATCCCGAGCCCCTGGTGCGCCAGCATGCCGCCTGGGCTTTGGGCAGAGTCGGCGGCCAGAAGAGCAGGCAGATCCTGCAGGAGGCCTGGGCACTGGAAGCCGACCCCGCAGTCCGCGATGAAATCCAAGCGGCATTAACCCTGCTGGAGGACAGCGCTTAACGGGATGCATTAAGTGTGGGAATTCGGGGGAAGAGCTTAGATTTTGGCGTACACAAAGATCTGCCAGGCGCCGCTCTTGCGGTAAAAGACCTCTTTAAAATCAAATGATCGCACCAATGCGTCGACTTGCTCTGTGGGGTGCAGGTAAACCCGGAAAGGATTGCGCGTCAAGCGGAATTTCAGGTTGTAGAGGAAGTCCATGCCAAGTTTTACCCACCAGGCTTCATGGGGATAAACCAGCCCCAGCAAGTAGCGCGATTTTTGGCAAGCCATGCTCATAAGATTTTCCATATCTGGGTAGCAGCAGATTACGCGTTCCAAGGTCACGATATCGGAGATCGGCATGTTTTTCATGTCTGCAAAGTTGCCATGCAGGTGATGCGTTTTATGGCCGTTGCCCTGGCGGCTGGCTTCCTGCTGGCAAATGTCCAGGTAGGCAAGGGAAGCTTCAAAGTTTGTGGCGTAGCTGATACCAGCTTTAAACAATTCATGCTGGATAGCGCCAATCCCGCCACCAATGTCCAGCAGCGATTTATCTTCCACGCCGCGGTTTACGAGGGCAGAGACCAGAATCCGCGTGGTGTCCTGCGGCCCGTTGGTATGATAATCTTTGAGCTTTTCCCTTGCTTTTTTAATATCAAACTGTTGCTCAATGCTCTCGCAATGGCTGCAGCAGTCCATCTGGGTTTCTCCATATCAGGTGCTAGAGGTTTCTTATAGGATAATCATACGATTTATTGGATTTTATTGTCAATAATGTTAAATATTTCACAAACCGGGTTGGCTGTGTGCTGGATGAATGTTTCTGGCCGGGTTGGATTTAGCTGGAGGGAGTGCGGTTCTTGAGCGGGGCCCATTTGCGGGTCAGGGATTTGAAGCCCCACACCAGCAGGAAGAAAGCGGTGCTGGTCAGAACGATGGCAGCCCCGGAAGCAATACTGAGATAAAAAGAGATATACAGACCAATGATCCCTGAAGCAACCGCAAACATGCCAGCCACCAGCATCATGGCGTGCAAGCGCCGTGTGATCAGAAATGCCGTAGCGGCAGGAGTAACCAGCATAGCCACCATAAGGGCAATGCCCACGGTTTGTAAAGAAACAACAATGGTCACTGCCATCAGACCCAGCAAAATGTATTCCAGCAGGCGATTCGGCAGGCGCAAGGTCACGGCAAGGACCGCGTCGAAGGCCAGCACCATGAATTCTTTATAAAACGCGACCACTGTCAGGACCACGATCCCTGTCAGGATACCCGTCAGGATCAGGTCTTGCTGGGTCACGGCCAGAACATTGCCGAAGAGGAAGTGGGTCAGGTCCACCGCATAGCTGCCCGTGCTGGAGATCAGGGCAATTCCAAGCGCAAACATCCCGGCAAAGATGACCCCAATCGCGGTATCCTCCTTGATGCGGGCGGCCTTGCTGAGTGCGCCAATGCTGAAGGCGGTCAGGATGGAGGTGCCCATCCCCCACCACAGGACGGCTCCGTTAGCGCCCTGATTGACCAGGTAGCCGATCGCCACCCCGGGCAGAATGGCGTGTGCCAGGGCATCTCCAAAAAAGGCCATGCCGCGCAGCACCACGTAAGTGCCGATCAGGGCACATGCCACGCCCACCAGGGCCGCAGCCATCAGGCCGCGCTGCATAAACACATGTTGGAGGGGATCAAGGATCAAGTGCAGCATGATTTATCCGTGTTCGAACATCATCGTGCCCGATTCGGTCTGGATGATGTGCAGGTGGTTGCCGTAAGCCGCTTGCAGGCGGTCTTGGGTAAATACTTCAGTTGGGGTGCCGAAACCAAGCAGCGTATTGTTGAGCAGCATGGTTTTATCAAAATGTGCGGCCGCCATGCCCAGGTCATGGGTTGCCACCATCAGGGTTACATTGTACTGGCGCAAGGACTTGATCACGCGGAAAAATTCATCCTGGGATGGGACGTCCAGACCGGAGAGCGGTTCGTCCATCAGAACCAGTTCCGCCTCCTGTGCCAGGGCCTGGGCTATGAACATGCGCTGCTGCTGCCCGCCTGACAGCTCGCTGATCTGGCGGTCTGCCAGGTGATCCAGCCTGACCTGGGCCAGGCATTCCTGCACCCGCCGCCAGTCTTCCGCTTTTGGATTGCGGAAGAGCCCGATTTTGCTGACTCTGCCCATCATGACGACATCTTTGACCGCCACCGGGAAATGCCAGTCTACATCGCTGCGTTGGGGCAGGTAGGCAATGCAGATATGGCCTCCAGGTTCACTGCCTCCGAGGCTGACCACACCCTGGGAGGGGTGCAGCACCCCGACGATGGTTTTGAAGAGCGTGCTTTTGCCAGCCCCGTTCGGGCCAACAATGGCGATATATTCCCCGCCACTCAGCTCGAAATTGACCTCCCTGAGGGCTGGGAGACCGTCATAATGCACGTGCAGGTCGGAGACCTTAAGAAAAGGGCCTTCAACATGGTGGCTGCGTTTTCGCTGGAAAGCCTTGAAAAATTTTTGCAGTTCGGACATCTTGCCTTCATTTTACCGCGAGAAAGGAAAATCTTGGCGGATTGGCAAAAGTATCAGGTCAGGGCGTGGGGGGGAAGGATAATATTGCAAAATATTATGATTATGTTATAAATTATGCAAAATAAATTATTTATCGTACCAGTCTTTGTCGAACCCGTAGCGGCCGCGCAGCGGAACAAAAGCCACTGGCACCACCATCTCGTACTTATAGTCTTTCTCGGTCTTATCCCAGGTTTGCAGATACTGCACGCCCATTCCACCCACGGGCAGCACCAACCGCCCGCCCACTTTTAACTGCTCCAGGAGCGGGTCTGGCACTTTGGGGGCTGCCGCAGTGACCATAATCCGATCGTAGGGAGCATGTTCCGGCCAGCCGCAAGAGCCGTCCCCCTGCAGCACGCTGACATTCAGGATACCGAGTTCCTTGAGTGTGTTTTCGGCTCTTTTAGCCAGGGAGGCATGGCGTTCAATGGTATAGACGTGCTGGCAAAGCGCTGCCAGGATAGCCGCTTGATAGCCAGAGCCTGTGCCGATCTCGAGCACTTTTTCCACCCCGGTAAGCTGCATCAGATTGGTCATCAGGGCCACAATATACGGTTGGGAGATGGTTTGGTTTTCGCCTATCTGGAGCGGCCGGTCTTCGTAGGCGGCCTCTTGATATTCCGGGGTGACAAACCGGTGGCGGGGGATCCGGCGCATGGCTGCCAGCAAGGCGGGGTCCTTCAGGTGACGGCTTTCGATCTGTTGAGCCACCATATTACGGCGCAGTTTTTGGTAATAATCTTCCGTTTTCATACTCAGCGTTCTGCCTGCTGTTTGGCAATCTTTACCAGCACCTCAAAATCATCATCCGGGGCAGTTTTGTTCCAGCGCTCTTTTTCACATTTCGTGCAGCGGAAGAGGATGCGGTATCCTTCGGCCTTGCTCTCCACCCCAATTGGCTCCATCAATCCCTGGCATGGCTCAGCCCGGTCACCAGGGTGGTTATCCACATGTTTGCTCCAAAGACATTTTGGGCAGTGGTTGGTAAAACCGTTGCCGCGCACAGGCTGACCGCAGTTTTCACAGCGGAAATCTTCTATTCGTCTTTGGAATTTTGGTTCCATGGTGTGTTGTGTTCCTGCAGTTGCTGGGAGATCAATCGGTCGATTTTTCCCATCGGATATTCTCCCAGGTCGGAGATATTTACCCAGCGAACCTCCTGGTGGTACTGCGGGGAGATCGAATCGCTGACCAGCTCGCAGTGATAAGCATGCAGGGTGACCTTGAAATGGGTATAGGCATGCTTAAAAATCCCAAGTTTTTCGCCTATCTTTATTGTACACTGAAGTTCTTCCAGAATCTCTCTTTTTAGACAGGCCTTCAGGCTTTCTCCATTCTCCCGCTTGCCGCCTGGGAACTCCCATAAACTGCCCAATAACGCCTCCTGCGGGCGTTGGGCGATCAGCACCTGGCCGTTCTGAGCATGCAGGACAGCCGCTGTAACCGTATGGTGTGGGGAAGAAGGTGTCTGTTTTTTTACCGGCAGCTCTGCGGTCAGGTTGTTTTGAAACGCCTGGCACTCACCAGAGAGCGGGCAGCGCTGGCAAAGCGGCTGGCGCGGCAAGCAGATGGTCGCTCCCAGATCCATTAAGGCCTGGTTATAATCGCCTGCCTGTCCATGCGGTAGTTGGCTTTCTGCCAGGGCCCAGATCCTGTTTTCAACTGCGGGGGTATTGATCGGGTCGCTGATCTGGAAAAGGCGTGCATAGACGCGCTTGACATTGCCGTCCACAACAGCCTCATCCTGACCAAAAGCAATTGAGGCAATCGCGCCTGCCGTATAGCGGCCGATGCCGGGCAAGGTTTCCAGCTCGGAGCGGGTGGCAGGCAGCTGGCCGTTGAATGACTCCATGATCGTTTTGGCTGCTCGGTGCAGGTTGCGCGCCCGGCTGTAATAGCCCAGGCCTTCCCACATGTTCAATACTTCTTGCTGGCTGGCTTCGGCCAGGGCAGCGATGCTGGGGAAACGCGCCATCCAGCGCTGGAAGTAGGGCAGCATGGTTTCCAGCCGGGTCTGCTGGGCCATGATCTCTGAGATCCATACCGGGTATGGGTCTGGGTCCTCCCGCCAGGGGAAACTTCGCTGATGTTGGTGGTACCAGCGAAGCAGTTTTTGTGCGAGGTTTGTCTGCATGTGTTCTGCTGTCCGTATAAAAAAACCAGAGGTCAGGCGTTCCCGACCTCTAGCGAAGAGATTAACTCAGCCTGGCAGTGCTTACATCTGCCAGCGGGTGCGGCTGGGAACGATCTTGTAATCAAAATTTTCTACCAGGTCTTCCAGCTGGTATCCCAGGTCGTCCCACTCCGAAGAGACCAGGACATTTTTGGCGCGCAGCAGGCTTGGAATGATGGCTTCGACCAGCAACCGGGGGTGGTTGCCATATTGGGTCAGCCAGGCTTCGTGCAGGGTGAGCCCCATGCTTTCCAGGGCGGGGACGAACTTGCGGACATGGAATTCAAAATAATCCTCTTCCTTACCGGGCAGGATATCCCAGGTCATCATCAGTTTGACTTCACTGTCCATCTGCTTGCTCCTTTTGCCAGGTTCCTTAGTGCTTGTAAGAAAGCACTACCACGCGGGTTTCTTCGGGGATGTCTCGTTTGGTTACTTTGAAGCTTTCCTGAATTTCAGCCTGATCGCTCAGGCCGATTTGCTTGAGAAATGCACCCAAGCTGTCAAGTTTGAGTTTGGTATCGGGTGTGTTGTAGTGCATGGGGATCACGATCCCAGGCTCGATCAGATTGATGACCTCAGCAGCTTTAGCGGCAGAGAGCCCTTTGCCGCCGCCGACCGGGATCAGCAGCACATCGACGTTGCCGAATGCATCCACTTCTTTGCGGGTGGGGACCGAATCCAGGTCTCCAAGATGCCCGACAGTCACCCCACCGTAATCAAAGATAAATACCATATTGCTGCCATTGCCATTGGTAGCGCTTTTGCCTGTTGGCACCGCCGTCAGGAATACGCCTCCAATTTCATACTCGCCCGGGCCATCGATCTGCCATTTGCTGGATTTGACCACTTTAATATTATTGTGGCCGGGGGCATCATGGCTGATGGTAATAATATCTGCCTTTAGAGAGAGTTCGGAATATCCGATCGCGGCATGGTCGTAGGGGTCTGTGACCACCGTTGCCATACCACGCTCGGTAATGCGAAAACATGAATGTCCATACCAGGTTATTTCCATTGAGCCTCCTAAATAATACTGAATTATAACACTGCCGATATAAACTCGAAGGAAATTA
>DNGN01000029.1 GCA_003486225.1 Chloroflexota bacterium | reverse complement strand
GTGCTGGTCGGGGCCTCCGCCGTAGGGGTTGGAGTCTGCGTGGATAGCGAACACCCCGCCGCCGTTAGACCAACCAGGATCAAAATAATTAAAATAAGTTCTCTTCTTAAAGGCATAGTACACTCTCAGATGCTCATTAGCCTGGAAATTATACCCGCAAACCGTTTGAATGGCACAAGAAAGCCAACCGCAACCTATGACTTCTGGACGATAAAATACACCTTGTTTTTTATCAATCGGGTTCGGATTTGCCTGTATAATGAATAATACTTTCAGCAGAACGGATGTGTAACCATTCAGGGCTACAGCAGGAGTTGGTATGTCCGAAGCCGATATAAAAACCATTCGCCACCTACAGCAAGAAAACCTGCGGCTGCGAGGAGAAAATTCCACGCTGCGAGATTACGTTGAGAAATTACAGCGAGTGTTAAGTGCCCTGGTTGACCTTCAACAACACATCGACCAGATCAGTCCCGAGACCAATCTCTACCTGATGATCCATAAGCTCCTGGATGCCGCTCTTCTAGCCGTTAATTCAAAAGATGGTTCTCTGCTGCTGCTGGACGAGGAAACCGGGGAGTTGGTCTTTGTTGAGGTCATTGGCGATGCACGCGAGAAGCTGCTCAATTACCGGCTGCCCAAAGGCGTGGGGATTGCTGGTTGGGCAGTTGCTCACAGGCGGGCGCGCCTGGTCGCGAACGCCCAGTCTGAACCGGCTTTCAGCAACATGGTGGATCGATATACCGGGCTTGTAACAAAAACGCTCATCTGCGTGCCTTTATTTGATGGAAAACGCAGCCTGGGGGCAATCGAAGTTGTAAACTCGGTCACTGGTCTGCCGTTTGCCCAATCAGATCTGGAAATCCTGCAATTGGTAGGTCGACTTGCCTCCACAGCCATACTTGAAGCCGAAAAATTTTCTGGTTAATACGACAGCCGACAGAAGGCACCCAGGGCCACGAAAACACGATCATCGATCCCATAGACCATGGGTAAACCCAAACGGCCCAATATTTGAAAATAATAATGTTCTGAATTTCCATCATATTAAGGCTGGCTAAACCGTTCAACTACGAGCATTCCGGCAATCTTCGGCAAACTAATACAATCTATAATGGAAACACCGATCGACCTTGAGAACCAGCTCGACCTGGTTGGTAAACACGTACAAGAAATCCGCTTCAGCGACCCCGCTCAAGCGGTCCGAAACTGCCTGGAAGCCCTTAACAACGCAGAAAAAATAAAAGTTGCCCCCCGGTCGCTTAAAAACCAGATTGGGCGTATCAAACTGATCCTGTCAGGTCTTTACATTCGTCTGTTCGCCTACGACCAAGCGCTGGCCCACGCACTCGACGCCCTGACGATTTACCAGGGCATCAGCCTGCGCAGCGGTATCGGCCGTGCCCGAAATGCGGTTGGGTTATGCAACCTGTATCTTAGCACCTATGCCGAAGCCCTGGATAACCTGCTGCAAGCGCTTCGGATCGCGGACGAGATGAAAGACAACTGGTTGAAAGCTCAGATCCTGAACAATCTCGGCCTGCTCTACCTGCGGATGGAAGATTACCCTCAAGCGCTCAGCTATCTCAAGAAAGGCCTGGAAAAAACCCCTGAATTTAATCAGCCAGCCTTCGAAGCTGATCTACTCGAGAACATCTGCGTGGCATATCTCAACCTGGGCCAATACAACCTGGCCCTCACGCACAGCCAAAAAAGCATCCTACTCTACCAAAAATCCGGCAACCACTATGGAGAATCCAAGGCGCTCAGCACAGCCGGGGAAATCTATGCTGCCATGGGCCATACGATCGAAGCACTCTCCTATTACCAAAAATCCTTACAGATTTCCAAAGAGAACAACGACGCCCAGGGCACATCCAAAGCACACCTGCTGATTGGGGATATGAATTTTATCCAGGGCGACTTGAAACCTGCCCTGGAACACATGCTGCAGGCACTGGAGAGCGCTGAAAAAAGCCAGGACGCGGCCCAGATATCGCGGGCGCACTACCTTCTCTCGCGCATTTACCGCGAGATGCGGGATTTCGAACGCTCGCTTCACCACTTTGAAAAATTCCACGAGGTGAAGGAAACTGTCTTTAACGAGGANNCAATCGGAGCTGGAGAGGATTGTCACCCTGGATCCCCTGACCAGTCTCTTCAACCGCCGCCATTTTTTTGAACTCACACAAACAGAACTGGAGCGATCACGGCGTTACAACCGCCCGCTTTCAGTCATTATGCTGGACATTGACCATTTTAAACAGGTCAACGACCAGTTTGGCCACCTTGTGGGAGACCGGGTGATTGTAGAAGTTGCCCGGCGTATTCAAAAAGCACTGCGCCGGATTGACCTGGCCTGCCGCTATGGAGGTGAAGAATTTGCTGTGCTGCTGCCAGAAACGCCGATCATGCAGGCAGAGATGGTAGCCACACGGCTGTGGAAAGTGGTTACCAGACAGCCAACCGTCAGCGGTGAATTAATCCTGCAGATCACTGTCAGCGTGGGGGTTGCAACATATCAACATACCGGCGAAATCACCGTGGACACTCTGCTGGATCGGGCTGATAAAGCCATGTATGCAGCCAAACAAAAGGGGAGAAACCAGGTAATGGTGTATTCAGAAAAGATGAACGGCCAGATCTCTATTGCGGCTTAAAATTTTTCGACTCGCGGTGGAAGAGTAAACCAAACAAAAGCCTGATCTTCTGGAGAGAGTCCGGATAAGTTCACATCGAACAAATACGATTCGTCTGCCCAACCATCTGTCAGGATTTTATAGGCCTGATTGACATATCGTTCAATAGTAGCCGTTTCGACGTACATTTCTTCTGCCGCAAGTGAGGCGCGCATTCCAAAGAAAA
>DNGN01000119.1 GCA_003486225.1 Chloroflexota bacterium | reverse complement strand
GACCAGGGTGTGACATACAGCAAACGCTTGATAAAGCCACCGATCATTGAGCCGCCCATCAGCGATGCAAATGTAACGCCCAGGATCGGTGCACGGTTGTTGAAGAGGGTCCCCAGCATCAGGGTGAGCGTGAGATAAAAGATGGTATGCAAGGCTTGTACGCCAATACCTGAGAGAAATGGCTGCAAGGGGTAAAATTCTCCGAGCCGCAAACTGAACAGCAAGTAACCCAGCATACTGGGGACAGCGATGGTCAATACCAGCAATGAAATCAGGTTAGCTGCCAATTTGGACAACAGATAAGCCCGGCGTGTCACAGGCTTAGAAAGCAGCCATTCGGTCACACCAGAGTTTTTCTCCTCGACGATCAGGTCCTGGCACAGGATGATGGCGCCGATAGCAAATGCCATTGTTCCCAGCTCAAAAAAGATCGTGCGGCCAATTTCCAGTGCAAACGGGACCGGGCCGCCCAGCGCAGCAATCCCGGGGTCATCAACGGCTTGCAGGACGGTCGGGAAAACGAACAGCGCCAATCCAAGCACGCCGCAGATCATGGCCGGCCAGAGCAAAATATTGATCCACCAGCGGCGGGTCCCCCACCAGGAACGGTTTTCTTTGTGAAACAGGTTGGAAAATCCTCTCCAACGGGCAGATTCAGACACTTTTTGAAATTCTAGATTCGCAGTCATCAGGTTATCCTTTCACAATATCGATGAAGATTTCTTCAAGTTCGTATTTTTTGCGGTTGAAGTTCGTGACGATTGTTGCCGGGTCGTTCAATACCTTACGAAGCAATTGAGCTTCTGCAGCCCCCTCATCATTGACGCTGATTTGGTAGGTAGTGGTGCCGTTGCGTGAGAGCATATTGGCATGCGTCACCCAGGGCAAAGCGGTCAGCGTATTTTGCAGCTTCTCGGACTGGCCCCGTACACTTAATGTATACACCACCTCATCTTTGCCGTTCAGCAACATCTCGATCGGCCCCTGGGCTACCAGGGCTCCATCTTTGAGGATCGCCACGGTATCGCTAACACTCTGTACATCATCAAGAATATGGGTGGAATAAAAGATGGTGGTGTGCTTGCGCAGGCGCTCCATCACTTCCAGTACCTGGTGCCTCCCCAACGGGTCCAGGGCAGCGGCCGGTTCATCCAGGATCAGCAGATCCGGATAATTGACCTGGGCTAAAGCGATCCCTAAGCGCTGCTTTTCACCACCGGAAAACCCTTTCACCGGTCGATCTGCTTTATCTTCAAGCCCAACCAGCGCCAGCATTTCGTTCACCCGATCATTAATTTTGGCTTTAGGTCCAGAGAAGAAAAATCTGGCTGTAAAATGCAGCAGTTCGCGGGCTGTCATGTGGTTGATAAAACGTGGCTGCTGCGGAAGGTAACCGATCCGCTCGCGGATAGCCAGACTTTCCCGGACAATATCATGCCCAAAGATCGTGCCGCTGCCGCTGGTCGGTCGGATCAGCCCGAGCAATATCTTCATTGTCGTAGTTTTTCCGGCCCCGTTCGGCCCAAGGAAACCAAAGATTGAATTTCTTGGGACTTTTAGATCGACAGATTTGAGCACTTGCACTTCACCAAAATTCTTCACCAAGTGTTCAGTCTGGATCACAATTTGATTAGCTGAATTAGCCATTTTATTTCCTTTCCTTTCGCTAATTTATTTAATTCTAGGATATAAGACAAACTCCCCGGGGACATCCAGCACCCGGGGAGTATTGCGTTGGAAAGTTGAACAGAGTTCATACTGGTCAGCTGACCAGGTCAGTCTGGGGTGTCTTTGGTCAATAGGGATCCAATCTCAGCTCCAACGAGATAGAGCACACCCGCGATCAGGGAAACCAAGCTGGCAGTAGACAGCCCTTGATCGGTGTTATAGAGCATATTCCTGAACAGTTCAGTACTCCAGCTGGACAATCCTGAACCAAAGATGGCAGCGGTGATGAAATGGGTTGCATACAGGAATGCTGAAACGGCAATTAAAGTGGTACCAGTACTTCTGCGAGACATTATGATCTCCTTTCATAATCAGTTTAGTTACGGTAATTTTGTTATGGGCCAGTTGCCCGGATGTAGGTGGCGACATCTGCGTTGAAGACGATTTCTTCAACAGTAAAGACTGCCCAGGGAGTGCCTTCGTCAAACCAGGTTGCCGCACCGATTGTAGGAAGTTGGCTCCCGCCGAGCGAATCCCATTGCAGTGCTTCGTTCAACCATAGGATTTTGCTGCTGCCCTCAGCGTCCCGGAAGCGCATTGATTCCATGATCTGCAGCAGCCCGCTCTCTGGGTCAAAACGCACAACGAAACGCTGCTCATCATCTTGAAAAGGTACTACCAGGATCGCGGTTTCACTATCTACCGCTTCCCAGCGAACCCGGGTGTCAGTGACAAACAGGGCAGGGAACCACATAGTCTCGGCCCACAAACCCAGGTTTGCGCTCATGTCGACCTGATCGCCTTCAAAAACCCCGAACGGCAAATCCAGACGTCCTTTGCCATCCAGGTAGTGCTCATTTACCTTCATGATCGGTATACCAAAGATCGTGGCTTCGATATAATGACGATATCCTTGCCCGGCGATGTGGGTGAAGCGAAAACGGGCAGGGAATGTGATCCCGTTGACCCGCATTGTGGCTCTGCCACTGATAATCGCTGACTCAATTACCGGGATCTGATCGCCATACACCTGGCGATAAAATTTTTCCACCGCTACGGGCAGGCCTGACGGAAGGGGGATGGTTTCCACCATGGAGGATGCGGATGTAAACTCGGGGAACGGCTTTGGCTGGATCTTCAGGCCCAGCCACCCCAGTAAAATCAGTGCAGCAAATGTCAGGATGGTGTAAAAAATAAGTTTCATGGTATTACCTTTGGATGATCATGGTTATGCGGTTAATCTTGAACCGCTGATGGTTTTCAACTGACTGGTTTTGGAGGCATGGGCTTTGTCGAAGGGATACCAGACCAAATGGAAGAGCATATGAGCTCCGATCGCGGCTAGCAAGCCATACTGCCAGAAGAGCCAACCAAAAACCAGGGAAGCCCACAGATTCAGGAACAGCATCAGGCTGGCAAATAGCGGGCTCAGGCGAGAACCGGTCAGGACATAATTCGGGATATGCAGTAAGCCAAAAATGATCCCGGAGATAACGATAGCTGCCCACATGACACTTGGGCTGGCCTCCCCGGTCAGCTTCAACCCGATCCATGCCGTAGCACTCATCATGCCCCAGCGGGTGAGCACTTCCTCCAGGATGCCTCCGTACAACAGTCGCCCAGCCAGCCCCAACTGCAGGCGCAAGCCTTCCATGCTGCTTACCGTCTTCTCATCCAAGCGCGGTCTGAAGATGAGGTAATAGCATGCCACCAGGACCAGCCCGCCCAACAAGCCGCCAACCAGCATAGGCAGCAATTGGAACGACATGCTGGGCCAGATCTCTCCTCGATTGACCAGCGCAGAAAAGAATGGCGCTTGCAGGCCTACCTCAGGGGCAGCATACCCGCCTAAGATTGCAAACCCCGCCACCAATACCAGCACCTCCAGATACAAAATAGTCCGGAGCACTGAGGCTGGCGGAAGGCTTTGGCCCTGGGGGAGTTTTTCAGCCAGGACAGGCAGCATCTTGCGCACCAATCCTGGTGTCGTAACCAGGATCCCGGGAATAGATACCAGAATCAAGATTAAAATTAAAGTCCAACTCATTCTAAGCCTCCTTGTGTTGATGGGTTAGCGAATGGATAGAATCTAAGAACTCCTCTGGGTAAAGATTTTTCAAGAAAAATTCATCAACCCCGCGCTCGCGCGCCTGGAGTTCATCCTCGGGGCGGATTCCCAAAGCGACGATCAGGGTATGTGGGCAACAGGCGCGTACAGCTTTGATCAGGCGGTTTGGATGCAGGTTAGGTAGCTCCCAATCCAGCAGCAGCAGATCCGGGGGGCGGGTACACACCTGGGCCAGTAAGCTTTCGGCGTGATCCGCTTCACCGCTGAGGTGATATTCAGGAACTTGCTCGAGGACTAAGCGGATTGCCCTTCGGATATGTTCACTGCCTATAGAAAGAAAAATATTAATCATCAATCATCCTTCACACTTGTAAATTGAGATCGAGATGTCCCAGGCATCGAATTGACTGCTCGGGGGTCTCTATCTTCAAGCATACTTTAAAACAAAATCTCCCCGAATGCACCCGCTATCCGAGGAGATTACTGGCTGTTCGTTTGGGGGATATTTTTCCCTGGTCACTTGACCAGGTTGTTCTGGATGGCTACGGCCACCGCCTCCGTGCGGCTGGAAACCTGTAATTTGGAGAGGATGCTGCTGACATGGAACTTGGCAGTGGAAACACTGATCACCAATTTCTCCGCGATCTGATTGTTATTGAGCCCCTGAACCATCTCGGCGAGTACTTCGTGCTCGCGCTCTGTCAAATCATAGCCAATCTTATCCAACGGGGCACGCGTTGCCTGGATCAAGATCTGGGCCGCCTCCGGAGAAAGGGTGGGTTTGCCGATCGCTGCAGCCCGGATAGCATTGGCCAGTTCATTGGCGGAGATATCCTTAAGCAAATACCCGATCGCACCGGCTTTCAGTGCTCCTTCGACCAGGTCTTGCTCTTTGAAACTTGTCAGTGCTATGACCTGAATTTGCGGGCATTTTTCCCGGATCAGTCCGGTGGCTACCGCGCCATCCATGCCGGGCATCACCAGGTCCATTAAGACCACATCCGGCTGCAGCCTGGGGCACATTTCAATGGCGCGCTCACCGCTGGAAGCCTCGCCTACCAGTTCAAAATCGTCAAAAGCCAGCAGGAAAGCGCTCAGCCCGCTTCTCACCACGGCATGGTCATCTACCAGCATCACACGTATTGGCGTACTATCATTCATCTTCCTTCTCCTCCATATCCATAGGTCTCTGCCATTCCAAAGTTATCCGGGTGCCTTCATTGACCCGACTGTTGATCTCCAGAACAGCGCCAATCGTGCTGGCCCGTTCTCGCATGATGCCCAAACCCAAACCGGCTGTTGTCTGGTCGCTGGTCGAAAAACCGATACCATTATCGCTGATGGTCATTCTGGCCATACCTGAATGACACTGTAAATCAATCGCCACTGCATCTGCATCTGCGTGTTTGGCGATATTGTTCAAACATTCCTGGGCAATCCGGTAAAACATCTCCTTGACCTGCGTAGGTGGCTTTTCCAGGCAGTCATGCGTATAATCCACCTGAACCATCGTGCGGGCCAGAAAGGCATTCACCTGATGGCCCAATAGATCATTCAGGTCTGTGTCGGCTAAGGCGGCGGGACGCAATTCCAGCAGCAGGGTGCGCATCTCTGAGAGAGCGCCTTTGGTGAGCCGGCGCAGCTCTTCAAGCCGCTGATGGCCTGCATCCGGATCGCGCTCCCAGATTTTCGGCAGCACCTCGGCAATCAAACTGGCAGAGAACAGGGTCTGGGTGACGGCATCGTGCAGGTCACGCGCCAGGCGGTTGCGTTCTGCCAGAACAGCAACTTGTTCGGCATGGGTCCGCAAGCTGGCATTTTCAATGGCCAGGGCCGCCTGATCGGCGTAGCTGATTGCCAGATCGATCTCCTCATTATTCAGCTTTCTTGGCTCTGAGAAATAAAAAGCCAGGCTGCCAAATACTTCGTCCCGTACGATCAACGGTACTGCCAACCAGGCCCGGTAGATCTGGTTGGTTTGGGCGCGCCATTCCCGCACGTCTGGATCCAGCTCGCTCAATTCTTGTGGTGTGGGTTGAGGCATGTTCTCAAAATCTGAGACCCATACAGGCCGCCGTTCCAGAATACGCTCATCTGCCCGGGCAGATGAGAAGAGCGGGAAACCCTTTACAGCCCTTAATTCCTCCGGCAGACCCACGCTGGCACTGATCTCGACGAAATTTTCTGCATAATTGATGTGGTGTAGCAGGCAGGCACTGGATTCCATCAGGCGGTTGGCCTGTTCAACGATCAGGTTCAATGTTTTTTCCAGCGGCTCGCTTGAATTCAGTAAAGACAAGATGTCCCGCAAGCTCTCCGCAGCCTGGCGGCGGCGTTCAGCCCGCTGGTACTGCTGGCGTTCTTGCTGGTAAAGGCGCGCATTTTCAATCCCGATGGCGGCCTGGTTGGCAAATGCCAAGGCAATAACCGCACTGTTCTGCGAATAAAAATTCGGTTCCGTATGGTCGAGGCTGAGCATACCGATCACCTCGCCTCGCACAATCAGGGGGACCCCCATCCAGGAGTGAATATACCCATAAATCGTGTTGAGTTGATCACTTGCGGTATCTCTAAACGCCTGCGCCAGGGGCGTATCTGCCTGGGTATCTGGAATGATGACGGGCTTACTGGACTGGAGAACCGCCAAATTCGCGCCAGAGGATTGGAACGGAAAACGCAGTCCGGCGATTTTGTTTTGCGGAATAGGGCCATTATGGGCCATTACAATCAGTTCTTCCCCTTCAACAACCATCAAGGATGCCCCACTGTATGGGACTAATTTTTTTATCTCCAAAAGGATCTTTTCCAACAGGCTGGAGACATCCAGGGTTGCATTCAGCTCGCGCGAGATCTCCAGCAATGAGGTCACTTCACGGGTGCGTTCTTCTACCCGCTGTTCCAGGGTAGACAGGGTTTCGCGTAACTGCATATCTTTTTCGATGCGTTCGGTGGCATCGATGGTGACATCCAGCACGCCAACGACATTCCCATTTTCATAAAGCGGGCTAAAAACCACATCCCAATAGGAGATGATGCCACTGCTGACAGATTTGAAGCCATCAACTCGTACTGTTTCCCCAAGAAGCACTTGATTAAAAATGGGTTCAAAGTATTGATCAGCGTCTGGAGCAAGCTCAAACAGGCTAGCCCCAGGTTGAACATCTGTGATCGAAGAGGGCGTGTAAAGGTCGATGAATTCGGCCCAGGTCGGATTGAAGCGTACCAGACGGAAGTCCAGGTCAAACAGGGCAATCCCCATTGGCATGCGCTCAAAGAGGACTTCTAATAAGTTAATATTGCGCCCCAAACCCGGATGTGAGGAATAGGTGATGATCTCATGGCCTACAGCATCGGAAGCTGGCATGAGTTCGAAAAGGCAGACCTGGTCTCCACAGCCTTGGCAGGATTGTTCGATGCACACAATATCCGTGCGGCCGCTGATCACGTTTATGAAACCGACCAAAACTCCCGCGGTATAGGCACAACCCGGGGCCATGCACTCTTTTTCCTGCTCCAGGTGCATCCAGGCTTCAAAGGCTTTGTCGGCTGAAATTTGGATCCGGCAGGTTTCCCAATCCATTGAAACCACCTCAAACCGGCCAAATCCCGCGGTCTGATAGGCCTGGAGACAGGCCTGGAAGGCCGCAGCGCTCTTTAACTTTTCTGAGGGTATAAAGGTTGTTGCGAAGGATGCCCCTCCGTTTGCCCCGGCCTGCTGCAATACAGAGGTTGATAATTTCTCTCCGATCAGGGCTTCTATTTGCTGGTATATCCCCCAAAAGCCACCCAATATATCAAATAAGACCATTCTCGCATTACCTAGTTCTAATACTCCGGGTGCAGTTTTGCTCAGTAGATGCGACAGGTCAGTTGTAGTCATTCCTTATACGTCGATTCTTGGCTTGTTGAAATGAACAAAAGAGATTATATCAAGTTTTAGGAAAAATTTAATCACAATTCTTTGGCTTATTTCGGCTTGGAAAGCTCAATAAAACGATTGGTTTTATCATTTTTCTGATTCTAACCTGGTCTCAGCTGTCGCTTCTTCTTCCATTACTTTCTTCTCATAGGCTTTGAAGAATGGCCAATAAAGCAGCACACCAATCGTGAAGTTGATCAACAGTAAAATCAGGTTTTCCCAATGCCCGCCGCTATCGCCAACGGCAATGATTGGTGGTGGGGTGAACCAGGGCATATTTTTTTGCCAACTTTGAGAATTTTTACAAACTCTCAAGGCAGGCCGCGTTCAAGTGGCTAAGGGTGTCGATTCCTGAATTCTGAATCGACGAGCAACCAATAATATGATATTATTTACCTAATAAGTTAAATTATCTTAGTTAAACCTAAATCATCGTTTTTGCCAGCACTGTGGTTAAGACTCAGGGAGAGGAAAATTGACCGCTACCGAACACAAAACCAAAGACCAAATAATTGAAGAGATGCGGATCTCGCGCGCCGAATTGGCGGTGATCAATGCTGTCCAGGAAGCGCTGGCTGGAAGGCTGGATATGCCAGAGATCTATGATGCAGTGGGAAATCAGCTGACCAGGATTTTTACTTTCCAGACAGTGGCCATCTATGCTGCGGACTTGACTTCCGGCTTGATGCATCTGGAATTTGGATTCGAAAAAGGGAAGAAATTACCCAGGATGGATGTACCGCTCAACTTGCTTTACCAGCATGTAATTGACCAGGGTAAAACAATGGTCATCAACGGGACCTTTCCAGAATTTGCTGCCGGTTTTGAGGATTACAAAGTGCCGCAAGGCGAAATGCCGATATCGGTGCTGGTGACACCCGTTCCCAATAAAGAACCCTCCAGAAACATCGTGATGCTGGCCTTGATGGATATTGACGGCGGCAAAACTTTTTCGGAAAATGATGTCCACCTGCTGGAGACGATTGCCAATGCCATGACAGTAGCCCTGGAAAACGCCCGTCTGCTGAAGGAAACCGAGGAGCGCAATGCCGAGCTGGCGGTGATCAACAGCGTGCAGGAAGGTTTGGCTTCCCAGCTGGATATGCAAGGAATTTACACACTGGTTGGCGACACGATCAGTGAAATCACCGGTGCCGGGGTGGTCATGATCGCCAATTGGGATTGGGAGGCTAGAATATTACGGGCGGAATACTTCCAGGATCAAGGTGAACAATTAGGTCCCATGCAGCGTCCCTTTTCAGCCGTACATGATCTGTATTTTCCTCAGCTCGCGCGAGGAGAAACACTCGTAGTGAATGAAGGAATTGAGGAGACGTACCAACAGCTTGGCCACGTAGTCGCTGCTGGAAAAATCCCCAAAACCTCGGTTGCAGTACCGTTGAAGATCAGGGGCAAGATTGAGTCAGCGATCATGTTACAGGATACTGAAAAAGAGTATGCCTTCAGTGAATCCACCGTCCAATTGGTAGAGACCTTGGCTGGAAGCATGGGCGTTGCGCTGGAGAATGCCCGTCTTTTCGACGAGACCCAGCGCCTGCTGAAGGAAACTGAAGAACGCAATGCTGAATTAGCGGTGATTAACTCGGTTCAGGAAGCCCTGGCCGCTCAACTGGATCTGCAGGGGATTTACAATGCAGTAGGCGATAAGATCCAGGAAATTTTTGATGCACAATCGCTTGTCATCTTAACATTGGATCACCAATTAAAGACGGCCAATCCCAAATATTTTTATGAAAACGGCAAACGAGATCTACCGGGATCATTCTCATTCACTGGCCTGCTGGAGCATCTTATCGCTACTGGCAATAAAGTTGTCATCAATGAAGATTTAGATGAGTGGTCAAAGAAATTTAACATGATCACAGAAGGCGAAGAGTCAAAATCCGGGGTTTGGATTCCGTTTAAAACCGGTGGGGAAGTGCGTGGAATCGTCTCTCTGCAAAATACTGAAAAGGAGCATGCCTTTTCAGTATCGGATGTGCGCTTGCTGGAAACCCTGGCCAATAGTATGAGCGTTGCCCTCGAAAGTGCCCGTCTTTTCGACGAGACACAGCGCTTGCTGAAAGAGACTGAGGGACGCAACGCTGAGCTGGCAGTCATCAACAGCGTGCAGCAGGGGATGGTCCGAGAACTTAATTTCCAATCGATTATTAACCTGGTGGGTGATGAGTTGCGAAAGATCCTCAACACGGACAACCTTGGAATCAGGATCCTTGATCAAGAAAACCAGACAGTCTCCTTTCCGTATGAATTTGAAAAAGGCCGCCGGTTAGATCTGCCACCATCACCGTTATCCAATGCGCCATTAACCAGAACGATCGTTGAAACCAAAAAGACTGTTCGAGGATCTTCAGAAAAGATTACAGAAGAATTAGGCCTGACATTGATCCCTGGTACTGAGAAGTCTAAATCAGTCATGGCTGTACCGATTCTGGTGGGTGCTGAGGTGCGCGGGCTTGTCAACACCGAAAGTTTTATCAAGGAAGATGCCTTTTCGGACTCTGATCAGCGCCTGCTGGAAACCCTGGCGTACAGCATGGGCGTGGCGCTGGAAAATGCGCGCTTGTTTGACGAGACCCAGCGTCTTCTTGAACTCACGGAAGCACGTAATGCTGAGCTTGCGATCATCAACTCCATCAGCCAGGCGCTTACACAGGAACTTGACCTGCAGTCACTGATCGACCTGGTTGGAGACAAAATCCGCGTGGCGGTTAACACAGAAAATATCGGGATTGGCCTGTATCAGACGGAAACCAATATGATGACTTCTATGTATGTCATTAAGAATGGTGAGAAAGTTTATCCGGATCCCACCCCCATCAATAAGTTTAACCTGCGCTATGCCCACCAGGGGAAGTCCCTTGTATTGAATGATGTGACGGAAAAATTGTGGCAGAAGATGGGTTCGAACCTAACCTTTGGCAACGAGGTGCCTAAATCTGTGGTGATGGTTCCGATCCTGGCGGGTGGCGAATTGATTGGTGGCATCACTTTACAAAGTTTTGAAAGCACAGAGGCGTATCCTGAGTCGTTGGTGCGCTTATTAGAAACGATCGCCTCAAATATGGGTACTGCAATTCAAAATTCGCGCCTGTTCGAGGCTGAACGCCAGCGGGCGGCAGAATTCTCGGTCATCAGCAAGGTCAGCCAGGCGTTAGTGGCTGAGCCTGAACTGGATAAAATGATCCAACTGATTGGGAGTCAGGCAACATCGATTTTTAATGCCGATATTGCCTATCTGGCATTGCTCAATCCGCATTCAAACTTCATCGAGTTCCCGTACCAGTTTGGGGATGATTTTGAACCGCTACCTTTTGGGCAGGGGTTGACAAGCACCATCATCCGAAGCGGAGAACCGTTGATATTGAATCGCGATATGGATGAATATAGCTCAGCTCTTGGGGTCAGCCGAATTGGCCGGCGAGCGCTCTCGTTTTTGGGTGTGCCGATCCAATCCGGCAAAGAGACGATCGGTGTTCTGAGCGTCCAAAGTGTCGTCGAGGAGGGCGCTTTCGATGATGATGACCTGCGTTTGCTGACCACCATTGCNNAGGGTTGTATTAGGAGAATATGTGAACGAGATCATGGCCGCAACCATTCCAGTCGGTGCGGGTATCAGCGGAATGGTGGTGAAAAATGGTGTGGCAGAGTTGGTCAATGACCCCTCCAATCATCCGAATACGATCACGATTCCGGGTACGCCGGAGTTCGAGGAAGACCCTGAAGGGATGATGTCTGCCCCGCTGATCTCCGGAGGAAAAGTGATCGGGTTGATCAATGTCTGGCGCAAACATAAGGTCGGGCTGTTTTCAGAATCAGAATTGGATTTCCTGGTCAGCGTGGCGCGCCAAACTGCGATTGCCATCGATAGTGCCCGGCTTTACCTGGAAACGGAACATCAGGCCGAGCAAATGTCTACTTTGGAGAGCGTTGGACGTGAAATCTCCAGCGACCTGGACCTGCAGAGCGTGCTGGAGCGTCTTGGTGAACGGGCCCTGGCGTTGCTGAAGGGTAGGAGTGTGGCCATCCGCCTGCTTGATGAAGAAGGCGTTTTGCTGCCAGTTGTGGCGCTGGGTGAGAATGCAGATCGGTATATGGACCACAAGATCAAGCTGGGGAATGGGATCACAGGTAATATCGCCCAGACCGGGAAGGCTGAAATCATTAATCAGCCTTTGGAAGATGAGCGCTTAAAACTGGTGCCGGGAACGGGCCAGGCAGACACACAGGCCTTGATCATATCCCCGCTGACAATCTCCGATTCGGTGATCGGGACGCTTTCAATTTGGCGGGATAAATCCACCCACGGGCGCTTCAGCGAGTCGGACCTGGGGTTCGCGGTTGGGCTTGCCCGCCAGGCAGCGATTGCGATCACGAATGCCAACCTGTTCAAGGAAGTTGAGCGCCAGAAGGAATACTTTGAAGCATTGATCAGCAGTGCACCGGTGGCCATCATCACCATTGGGCTGGATGGATGTGTGACCGGTTGGAGCCCGGCGGCGGTGAGCTTGTTTGGTTACACTGAAGAAGAAGCCGTTGGGGCAAATATTGACGACCTCGTCTCTAACCATCCAGATGTGCGCGACGACGCTGAGAGATTAACCCAACACTATCTAACCGATATTGGAAAGATCCAACTCAAGTCTCAAAGGACGCATAAAAATGGGCATCTGATCGATGTTGCCATCAATGCCATGCCCGTGCTGATCGATGGAGAAGTGAGCGGGTATATTGCCATTTACAATGATGTCTCCGAACTCGAGAAAGCCCGCCGGGATGCAGAAGAAGCCAACCATGCCAAGAGCGCTTTCCTGGCCAACATGAGCCACGAACTGCGCACCCCGTTGAATGCGATCATCGGTTTTACCCGTATCGTGAAGCGCAAAGGCGAAAAAGTCCTGCCGGAAAAACAGATCGAAAACCTGGACAAAGTATTGGTCAGCGCCGAGCACCTGCTGGGGCTGATCAACACCGTGCTGGATATCTCCAAAATTGAAGCGGGTCGGATGGAAGTGCATGCCACAAGTTTTGATCTGAAGTCGCTGATCAATCTGGTCGCGGCTACCACTCAACCATTGCTTAAAGATGGAAAGGTTGCCTTCAGCACACACATCCCGGATGATCTGCCGATGGTCAATTCTGACATCGAGAAGATCAAACAAGTCCTGATCAATCTGGTCAGCAATGCCGCGAAATTCACCCACAAGGGAGAAATTCGTGTCCAAGTACGTCAGGTCAACGATCAGATTGAGATTGATGTGGTCGATACCGGGATCGGGATCTCCCCAGAGGCCATCGATCACATCTTCGAAGAATTTCAGCAGGCCGATTCGAGCACCAC
>DNGN01000308.1 GCA_003486225.1 Chloroflexota bacterium | reverse complement strand
ATGAACTGCAGTGCACCTGTTTGCAGCACGCTGAAGCTGAGCAGCCCAATGGAAATCATCTGGATGAAACCGGTGGCATAAACAAACGGTGCAGGTATCTTATAAAGTGTCTGGTCAGGGATGAGGATGGGGAGAGTCAACACCGGCAGCAGCGTGACGGTCGCAAATATGCTGTAGAGCAACCGATAATATTTTTTTGCGCCGTCGCCCAGGGTGCGGTAAATCAGGTGCTTGAACCCGTTTGACGCAACCAGNNAATCTTCCTGATCCCATTCACGACCCTGGGCATACCTTACACCTTTGATAAAACCGCGGGCGCGTTCGCTGTCCGGGTAAGCTGCCTGCAAAGTTTGCCAGAATTCCTGGCTGTGGTTGGGGTGCAAGCAGTGCACCAGTTCATGCGCGATGACATAATCCACCACCCACTGCGGCCAGGCCCGGATCTCCTCACTGATGCGAATGTGGCCATCGGTAGCCCCACCGGTTGTACACGATCCCAATCTGGTTTTCATCGGCGGGACCCAGCGGATTGCCTGCCACTGGATCTTGCCGCCAAAATAAGTCCGATTGATCATATCGGCGCGCATTTGCAGGTCTTCATCCGTGCGCCTTTTGGCACGCTGGCGCTGCTTGAGAAGCTGGGACTGAATCGATTCGAGTAATGCAGGCAAGCTGCTCTTTGGATAGCGGTGCGGGATACGCAGCAGCAAACTTCCATCTGACTCCCGATGCCAGCGGGCTGTTTTTTTTAGCCGCTTATCTCGCTGGATGGTCACGATCACATGCTCATCATCTGGCAGGTTTAGGGTGTGGGTTGTTTTTGGCATTGGTTTTCCGTAGAGATCGGGTAAGGTATCCGGGGCTAGTGCAGATCAAGCTCGCTCGGGCCGCCTGCCAACCCAATTGGTTTCCTGGCCCGAGATTGCCCATAGTCTTTCGGCCAGTTCGCCGGTATGCAGCATCATATGGCGGATATTGTAAAATTGCAGTTCCAGCTTATTAAACGGCAGCCAATAGAAACCGGATTCGGCTTCCAGGTCCAGCACTGCCACCATCTCATCCACCTTCGCAGACAGATAATCGAGAAACCCCAGCACCTCGGCTTTGCTGAACGGGCTTGGCTCCTGCCCAGACTTTGCAGGATCAAGCGAGATGGCTTCTTTGCGATGTTTAGGCCAGGTCTGGAAATCTTCTTCCCGGAGATGTAAATAAAGATGCGTATAAAAAAGGGTGTGGTAAGCAATATGCCATGCCCGGTTTTTTTCCGCGGGATCGTTCCAGTTTTCTTCCGGATATTTTTCCAGCACACCCCGCAGCATCGCAAGCGAAGCATGGTATTGAGATTGGATCTGAGGTTTAGGGTCCATCATCTCTCCTTCCAAATAGGCACCTATCCATTTTACCAGTCAATTGCTTACTGAAAAATGGCGGCACAGGATTTGATCGCAGTTGAGTTTTTTCTACTGGTTAAGGCCAGAATCCCCCAAGCTTGCCAGGAATATCCAGACCCAATACGTGGGCGCCATTGTTCTAGCTGGCAGGAACAGGCCGGCAGTGCTGGCAAGGGATTACCCCCCTACCTCGGCAACTGACACAGCGGTAAATTGTTCCAATCACAAAAGAAACGCGCAAGCAGCATGAATATCCCCTTCCGCAGCAATCCGGGCAGACAAGTGTACGCAGGCCTCTACAGTGTGAGCAGCGCGATCTGATAGGCTTTATCATCATCACAGCAACTCCCCTCATAGAATCACATATACTTAATTATAAGGGAGAGTTTTTAAAAAACAACTCGTTTTAGACTGAGTGGAAAGCAGAGCACAACTGACCAGGCATCAGATCGTTAATTTATAACCGCTGCCTCGCACGGTAATCAGGTAGCGCGGTTTTTTGGTGTCCTGCTCTATGGCTCTGCGCAGTTCATGGATGCGCCAGCGTGCCATCTCGCGTGCTTCTGCCCTGGTCATTTCATAGCCCTGCGACTCGCGCACCAGCACCTCATAGGTCACCGGATTGGGTGCATGCCGGACCAGCGTGACGAGGTAGTCAAAGTTCGTCGGCGAAAGTGGGATATATTCTCCATGCTGGGTAAGATGGCGCGCGTGCAGATCCAGCACAAATGGGCCGCACTGTAAAAAGCGCGCCGGGTCGGTGGGAAGCACCAGGTTCAGCGGGTTAGGCGGCGTATCGTCCATGCTGCGCGTATACTGGTTGAGCTCTGAAACCAGTTTCTGGATTTGATTCAGGATCTCCCGCTGCCGCTGAGGCTGCCTTTGCTCCTCGAGAATGGATTTGACCCGGGCGATCAGCAGTTGTGGGTCAGCGGGTTTCACCAGGTAATCCCGTGCCCCCTGGCGCACAGCTTCGATGGCTGATTCAAGCGTGGCATTGGCAGTCAAGATCAGCACAGGCATTTCAGGGTAGAGCTTGCGCAGTTCTGCCAGCAAAGCCAAGCCGCCAATACCAGGCATCAGGAGATCAATGAAGGCCAGTTCGAACGCCCCTGCCTGGATCAACCTGAGAGCCTCTTCTCCGCTGGAAGCTGTGGTCACATTGAACCCGGCTTTGGTAAGAATGCGCGAGAGCGTCATCCGAAGATTTTCTTCATCATCTACAATCAAGATCGTTGCGGACATCGCTCTACCTCCAAATCAACCAGCATCACCCTTCCCTCGAGACGTATTCATGGCCCTGGATAGGTTGGCAACCAAACGGTAAAAGTCACCCCGTGTGGATGATGGTTCTTCACCTCGATCATCCCATTGTGGTTCTGCACAATATCATAACAAATCGATAACCCCAAACCCATACCGGTGGCTTTGGTCGTATAAAAGGGGTCAAAGATCAACTTCAATTCTTCTTCCGGAATCCCTGAACCGGTATCTGAAAACTTCACCCCCACCCGCTGCTGACCATCCAGCGCTACACCGATGGTCAACTTCCCGCCATCAGGCTGCATGGCTTCGATCCCATTCAGGCTTAAATTCAAGAAAACCTGCTTCAACTGGTCTGGGATGGCACGCACCAGCACGTTTCCAATGCCCTCTTTTTGCATTTGCAGATCCACTGCATGACGTCTCAGGTGCGTTTCGAGCAGCATTTCCAGGTCATCCAGCAGGGGCATTAACCGCACCTGTTGAAATTCGGTATAAACGGCGGGGCGGTACACATCCCGCAGGCGGTTGACTATTGAGGACAACCGCTCCACCTCGGACAAAGCCAGTTCCAGCAAGTCGGCATCTTCTTCTACGAAGGACTGTTCGATCAGAAACAGACAATTCTTAATGGTCTGCAGCGGATTGTTGAGCTCATGCGCCACTGAAGCCACCATGCGCCCCATACCGGCCAACTTATCTGCCCGGATGAGCTGCAGGCGGNNGGTAGCCTTTTCAGTCTGCAGGGATTGTTCCAGCACCTGGTACAGTTGGGCATTATTGACGGCTACCGAGGCTGAATTGGCAAAAATATCCATTTGCTGAATTTCAAGCTTGCCAAACGCATTGGGGATTTCGCTTTCAACATTCAGCAAACCAATCACCTGCTGGCCAACTTTGAGCGGGATGATGACGAAAGAACGCAGCCAATCGAAAGAGTTTATCTTTTGGGTTCCAGATTGCTCATGCGTGTCCCTGACTGAAATCTGCCGGCCTGTCTGGTATACCTGCCTCAATAGATCATCTTCAGGTAAATCCTCGATGACCAGTGCATCAAATTCTGCAGGGTCCTGGCCCATTTCATACCCGAGATGTTTGGCCACTCGCAGCTGACCTTGCTGCACCAGCATGATGTTGACTGCCCTGGCACCAAAGAATCGCAAAGCATAGTTAGTGATCCCTGCGAGAACCTCATCCATGGAGAGCGTCTGGTTGAGCAGCGCGGAAATTTCCGCCTGCGTTTGAGCCAGCTCGCGCTGCTGGCGCTCTGCTTCCAGTAAGCGCGCGTTCTCAATGGCAATAGAAACCTGCAAGCACAGCTTTTCCAGCAGATTCTGGTCGGTGGTCCCAAACATGTTGGGCGTACTACCCAGCACACTCAGGGTGCCCAAGCGTCGTTCACCGCTCAAGATCGGGGCCACCACCAGCGACCGGGCTTCTGTTTCCAGCCCGGTTTGCAAATACCTTTGGTCTTGATTTGTGTCATGCACGATCATGGGCACGCCCAGCTCAATGACCTGCCCGGCCACCCCTTTGCCGGAGTACATACTGGCCAAGCGCACATCTTCCTCAGCTAAAACACCAAAATCGAACTCATTATTGGCGCTCACCCGAATTTTGACCAGGCTTTTTGCCTCAAACTCACCTTCGCACACCTCACATAAAGCCACGGCGTGCAGCCGCTGGTATTTTTCGTCATACAAATGGATGACTGCCCGGTAGGCATCCCTGATAATCCCCACCGCTTCCTGAACGATTTGCAGGAAAATCCGGTCCAGATCCAGATTCTGGTTGAGGATGCGGCTGATGTTGGCCAACGCTTCGCTTTCCTGTAATGCACGCAGCGTATTTTCATTGAGCGAACTGCGGTGGATAGCCGTGGCGGCAATATTGGCAACCACCTGAGCCAGGTACAGCGATTCTTCTGGGCAGCTGGTCTGACAGCCAAACCAGATCAACCCCAGGTGTTCATGGCTGCTGGTCAGCGGGAGGCAGATCAGGTTATCTATTTCAATCCCTGGCGGCGTAATCGTCAATTCCGGAGCACGCCCAGGGTCTTCCCAATAAAAGGGAGTGCCGGAATCGTAGATTGATCTGATCGCATGCTCATCAAGCTGCAGATCCAAACCATTAATCGCCTGCCATTGTCCGGAGGCATGCACCGGCAGCAGCTTACCTGAAGTTGATTCGGTCAGACTGATGAGCACCCCCTTGGCCGTGGCAATCCCCAGGATAATCTCAGAAATCACGGGCAGCATCATTTCCCGGTTGGGCAAATTGCGCAAGGCCGCATTGACTGTTAGTACCAGTTCATATTCGCGCTGGCTGCGCAGATGCTCTGCCGGATCGGTGATATCGCCAGTCTTAGGGTTATCGTTTTGCATCCCACGTTCTCTCAATACTTGCTCCACGGCTGGTGCCAATCGGAGCGCAGCAATGCCTGAGCGAAGATCCGCACTTCATCCTGGTTGGACTCAAGAATCAAAACCCGGAGAATCTTTCCCATCGGAATCGCTTTCTGTTCATCAATCAAATAAAGATTGATAGCATTATTGCATCTTTAGATTGAAATGTCCACCACAGGGAAAGATTGATTTGAGATCTACCCCGCTTAAGGAGTTGAGAAATACGCCAGTGCCAGGCGTAAGCGCTGCTCCACATCTCTGGGAGCGTCTTTGGGAATACTTTGCAAGGCAGCCTGAGCTTCCACAATGCTGTAGCCCAGCGCTGTCAGAGCCCCAATCACTTCGGTATCCAGATCATCCATAACAGCCGCGGCTTCCAATCCATCTACATCCTTGATCTTGTTTTTCAGGTGCAGCAAGATTTTTTGGGCCGTGGTCTTTCCGACACCAGAAACCCGGTTGAAGATTTCCGCCTGCTCGGCAAACACCGCCCGCCGGATGGCGTTGGGAGTCAGCGTGGATAAAACTGCCAGCGCCAATCGCGGGCCAACCCCGTTCACCCCGATCAGCAGGACAAAGAATTCCCGTTCTTCTCGACTAGAAAAACCATACAGTGCCAGCTCATTTTCCCTCACCACCAGGTAGGTCTTCAGCGAGATGATGCTCCCGATCTCGGCTGAACGGCACAGATCCGCGGGTGCGTTGACCTCCAGCCCCACTCCACCAACCTCAACCACCAGGCTGTCCGTTTCTTGTTCCACTACACGACCTTTGATACTTGATATCATGAGAGCTCCTTAGATCAAAAAAGCAGACGTGAGGATCACCGCCAGCATGGCTGCCAACCCGGGAAACACTACCCGGCGCAATTGCCGGTCACCGCCGAGCAACACCATACCTCCCTTGGCAATGGTGTTGGCGGCCGCAGCGAACAGGATCGCCTGCGAAGCAATTTTCAGGTCCAGACCACCGTTGCGGCTCAGCTCGGAGACAGACAAGGTAATGGCATCCACATCTGCCAGTCCCGAGATCAGGCTTGAGATGAGGATGCCGGTTTCACCAAAATAGAGTTGGGCGGTACGAGAAACCAGCAGAATAACCACAAAGAGCAGCCCAAAGCGAATCGCAGAACGCAGGTCCAGGGGGTTGGTGAGCTTGAGATTGCCCTGGCCGCTGGAATGCCGCCTCAGGTATAAGAAAGCCACATAGACCAAACCAGCCACACCCGAGAGAGTGACCGGCAGCCAGACAATCCCAAACAGCTCTCGGTTGAGCACCCGGACTTCCACCAGAACCCGGGCGAACATCACTGTCCAGGCAATGATGATGGCAAAGGCGAAAGAGCGCGCCAGCCCTGGCTCGCGTTTGCTGCGTTCGGTGAAACCCAATGTGACTGCGGTGCTGGAAACCAAACCACCCACAAACCCAGACAGCTCAATGCCTTGCTGCCCAACCACCCGGGCAAAAACATACCCCAAAAAGTTGATACCGGAGATAAAGACCACCATCAGCCAGGCATTGAAAGGATTGAGCACATCGAACGGCGGGTCCCCCATTCCCTGGTTGGGCAGTACAGGCAGTACAATGGCGCTGATTACAGCCAACTGGAGGGCGGCAAATAGTTCTTCGCGGGTCAGGGCGCGCACAAAACGGTCGGTATGCACCTTGAGCGATAGGATGACCGTGGTGGCAATTCCCAGCGCCACTGCCAGGGTCAGCTCGCCCTTATAGCACAAGGCTCCGATCATCACGGAGATCAGGATCGCGATCTCCGATGTGATCCCGATACGCTCCCGCTTCCAAGAATCAGAAAAATAGCCGATGGCGGTAAAAATCCCGGTAATGGCCAAAAAACCGATCAGGATGACAGGGGAATTATACAGATCCGAGAGCATGGCAGACACAGCGCCACCCAAGCTCAGCAGTGAAGTGGTACGCTCACCAGCTGTGATAGATTCACCTTGTGCTGAAGAATGGGCAAACTCGCGCTGCAAGCCGATCAGAAAACCGATCGCCAGGGCGGTTCCAAACCTGAGAAACAGATCAAATGCGGGGGGCATTGTCCCTCCTTATTCGATAAGTGATTGGTAACGGCTGCTGTGCAGGTGGCAAATGGCCACTGCCAGGGCATCAGCCGCATCATCAGGCTTAGGGCGCTGCTCCAGCCCCAGGAGGAGCTTGACCATTTCCTGCATCTGCCGCTTGTCGGCACTGCCGTAACCAGTCACTGCTTGCTTGATCTCGTTGGGCGTATACTCACCGATCGGCAAGTTGGCCTGTGCCAAAGACAACAGCACCACGCCGCGCGCCTGCCCAACGCTCAAGGCAGTTTTGACATTTTTTTGAAAAAACAGCTTCTCCACCGCACTGCTATC
>DNGN01000206.1 GCA_003486225.1 Chloroflexota bacterium | reverse complement strand
CAGATCCCGTGCATCGAGCGCAATGCCATGGGGGCGATCAAGGCCATCAATGCTTCCCGCATCGCCTTAAGGGGAGATGGCGAACATTATGTTTCGCTGGACTCGGTGATCGCCACCATGCGCCAGACGGGTGAGGACATGAACAGCCGCTATAAAGAGACCTCGCTGGGCGGGTTGGCCGTCAATATGGTGGAATGCTAAGTGGAATGTAACTCTTCCGGAAGTTGTCATCGCAAACCTTGAGTGGGGAATGCATACAGGCTTTCGGCCCTTTACTTCAGGGCAGAAGCATTTTTGGACTTGCTGTTCAAAACCTAGAATCGTTTTGGAATCTTTGGACGACCGATGATTGTTATGGATGGTGGACCTACTACCCAGGTGATATCTGACCAATGAGCTTTATTCGTCTTTCGCCATGGCAGGTCAGGTAGCGGACTGCTGAGCGGTCTCTCCTGCCAGGATTGGCTCGTTGCCAAAATAGTTTGTCAGCTGTGGCCAGACCTTCGAGATAGCCGCTGCCCCAAGGATACAGGCGATGCCTCCACTGATGGCTGACCATTGGACCCCAAACAGCTGCCCGACGATCCCGGCCTCGATTTCTCCAAGCTGCGGCCCGCCTGCAAAGAAGATCTGATTGACACTGGTCATCCGGCCGCGCAGATTGTCGGGGGTCTGCAGTTGTCGAATGGTCTGGCGGATCACCATGCTAACGGTATCCGATGCGCCTGCCAGTGCCAGGCCAAACCAGGAGAGCCAGAAAATCCGGGAGATGCCGAAGATGATGGTGGCAATTCCAAAACCGACTACGGCTACCAACAGCACCCGTCCCTGGTGCCTGATCTCCTTCATCTGGGAAATGATGAGTGCCGCAGTTACCGCACCAGTCGATTGGGCTGCTGAGAGCAGACCGTAACCTTTTGCTCCCACACCCAAGACTTCGCGCGCAAAGATCGGCATCAGGGTATTGGCACTGGCAAAAAAGGTGGCCACAAAATCCAGCACCATGCTTGAGAGAATCAGCGGGTTGCTGAAAGTGAATGAGAGCCCTTCCCGGATCATCACCTTGTCCACCCGGCGATGCTCCAGCTTGATGGAGCGGTCTTGCTGCACATTGCCCATTAANNATGTGCCAGAGCTGGATCTGATCGCTGATGGTTAGATAATAGAGCAACAAGGCCAGAAAAGCCTGGGAGGTCTGGGTTACGAACATCAGCTTGCGGCGGTCGAGAAGATCTGCGTAAGCGCCGCCAAAAACAGAGAAAATGATTATCGGCACCACGCGGGCTGCCCCGACCATGCCGAGCGCCAGTGGCTGGCGGGTGATGAGGTCGATATGCCAGAATAATGCCCAAACCTGCATCTGGCTGCCAACGACCGAAATCGCCTGCCCGAACCACAGGTAAGAGAATTGCTTGTGCCTTAAAGAAGGGGGGATGTTCAGCATCATTTAACGTGTGAAGGTCTTAGGTGCCCCAGTCTCTGAGGTAGAGGAAATCGTAACCCACCGTGCGGTTGCTGAGCTTGGCGATGGGCGGCATAATGCGCTTGTAATGATAGCGCTGGATCCTGGTGACCACCTTTTCCACGAAACTTTGGTCGTAGCCTGCTTTGACGCATTCCTCTGGGGTGTAGCGTTGGTCTACCAGCAGATAGAGCAGCTGGTCTGCCTGGGCGTAGGTAAAGCCAAGTTCGCCCTCATCTGTTTGACCCGTCCACAGGTCTGCGGAGGGCGCTTTGTCGATGATCGGTCTTGGTACACCCAGGTCTGCCGCCAGCTGGCGCAGTTGGGTCTTGTAAAGGTCTCCGATCGGATTGATCGCGCAGGCGGAATCGCCATACAGGGTTGAATATCCCAGCAGGATCTCAGTTTTGTTACTGGTGCCAACCACCAGCCCACCGAAATCTTCAGATTGGTCGTAAATTACGATCATGCGCATGCGTGCCATGATATTGCCGTGGCGCACCTGGGCCTGGGGGGGTGTCTGAGCGATCAACGGGTCCACCATGGGGGTGATCTCGATGGTCTTTGACTGGATGCCGGTATCCTCGATCACCAGCTGGGCGTGTTCGAGGGATTCAGCTGAGGAGCTTTTGTAGGGCATGCGCACGGCCAGCACGTTTTGGGGTCCCATGGCTTCTGCCGCAAGGTAGCAGCTGACAGCTGAGTCAATGCCACCCGAGAGGGCTATCACAGCCTTGGAAAACCCCACCCGTGTGATCTCGCTGTGAATGAAGCCGGTCAGGATCTGGCGGGCCAAATCTGAATTTATCGTCAAGTCGATCTTCATACTCTTATTCTAATGGATTTTGAAAAAATTGGTGGATGTTGGGGTTTATTTCGGCGCGGGAGGGAAACGGGTTTGATTGCGCAGCATTTTTNNTTGGAGAGATGGTAACCCTGCCAGTCGCGCTCCGTGATGAATTGCGCTACCAGCTGTTTCAACTCAGCGACGGTGGTGTTTGTGTCGGTCATTTCGCCGCCCTATGCCTGGTGAAGAAGCTCTACGGTCAGGCGGGTCATCTGCCGGATATAGATTTCGCACTGCTGATGCAGCCCGCGGGCCTGGTAGGCTGCGCTGGCTTCGGGCGTTCCCAACTGAAGCTGCAGCAAGTCCGGGCATTTGGTGGCCTGGAATTTATCCTGAAAAGCATCAACCAACTGCCTGGTTTTCCCGTAAATTGATTGCCTTGAATCCTGGTTGGTG